>DWXM01000026.1 GCA_019119225.1 Candidatus Nosocomiicoccus stercorigallinarum | reverse complement strand
GGTCACGTTAATATTTTAAGACGTGCGAAAGAACTTGGTGATTACTTAGTAGTTGCAGTGTCTTCAGATGAATTTAACCGCTTAAAGCATAAAGAAGCATATCATTCTTACGAAGATCGTAAACTTATTTTAGAAGCAATTAAATACGTCGATGAAGTTATCCCTGAAGAAAATTGGGAACAAAAACGTGACGATATTAAAAAATATGATATCGATATTTTTGTAATGGGTCACGACTGGGAAGGTGAGTTCGACTTCTTAAAAGACTTATGTGAAGTTGTGTATCTGCCTAGAACTGAAGGTATTTCTACGACTAAAATTAAGGAAGACTTAAACAATAATGATTAAAGAAGCGGTGTTACGTGTGTACAATTTTATTGTCTCACGTTTCTTTTTATTCATGCGATTATTGCCATTGAAAAATTCAGTATTATTATTAACTTCATATGGCGACAACATTAATTATATTATTCAAAATCCTAAATTACGTTATTACGATGAAGTTATTATTTATACAGAACGTACGTATAATTTCAAACATTATAATAACGTCACCGTCTATTCACATAGTAACTTTAATTTAAAAGAACTGTATGAAATCAGCCGAGCAAAAAACATTATTCTAGACAACTATTTCCCAGTGCTCGGTGGCATGAATACGTTAAAGCCTTACGTTACTGTCATACAAACGTGGCACGCAGTAGGCGCAGTTAAAGCTTTTGGTTTAGCTGATCAGACATTTAACTATAGACCAAAGCGATCAAAAGACAGATTTCAACGTACGTATCAAAATGTCGACTACTATGTTGCTGGTTCTAAAACAATGTCAGAAATATTTAAAAAAGCATTTAATATTAATGATGACAAAATACTAAAAACTAGTATGCCAAGACTCGATTTTTATAACGATGAAGCTGTCATAAAACATACAAATGATTGTTTAAGAAAGTCACTAAATATTAGTAATGAAGCAATCATTATTACATACGCACCGACGTATCGTGAAAATCAGTTTAATGTGAATGACATTCACCTTGATATCGAAAAGATGACGAGAGTCTTACCAAATAACTATATTATCGCGTTAAGACTTCACCCGACTGTCGAGTTAAATAACAATCTTAAAAACGTGATTAACCTAAGTAAAGGGTATTCTTTAGAAAGCGTTTTAAGTATGACTGATATTTTAATTACAGATTATTCTTCTGTTGGATGTGAATTTTCCAACCTAGAACGACCGATTATATATTATCCGTATGATATCGACGACTATAAAAAAGAAAAAGGACTTATTGACAAATACGAAAATTTAACGACATCACATATCGCCTATTCTACAGACGATATTATACAAATGATTAAAGAGAATCAGTTCTCTATAGATGAAATTCGTAAATTTAAACATCAGTGGAATGAGTATAATCATACAAATAATACAAATGTATTAGTAAAAGTGTTAAAATAAATGCTAATTAATTTTTAAGCTTAGTTTGGAGATAATTTATGAAAAAAACTTTAAAAATATTGCTCGTCATCATTATTATTGGATTAATTGGCGCAGCAGCATATGGAGGTTACTTATACTACACCTTAAACAAAGGTGTTAATTCGTCATTTAGTGATTTAAAAAATGATAAATCAGAGTTACGTGGCGATGAAGATGTCGATATCGATAATAGTTTCAACGTATTAATACTAGGTATCGATGAAAATAAAAAACGGGCTGAAAAAGAAAAAATAAATACCGATGACTTTAGAACAGATACGATGATACTTGCGACGTTTGACCGTGAAGGTGATATTATTCGAATGATTAATATCCCGCGTGACACACTAAGTTATATGAGTGACGAACAAGCATTTGATAAAATCAACCACGCACACGCGTTAGGTGGCATTGATGGTGCAGTAGATTCAGTTGAAAATTTACTAAACGTCCCTGTCGACTTTTATATTCGTGTAAACTTCGACTCAGTCGTTGATATCGTCAATACGTTAGGTGGTGTTGAGTTCGATGTCCCATTTGATATGGAAGAACCTAACCAAGACGACACAGGTAAAATTAAAGTTAAAAAAGGACACCGTAAATTAACTGGTGAAGAAGCACTCGCGGTTGTAAGAAGTCGACGTGTAGACTCAGACTTTGGTCGCGGAGAAAGACAAATGGAAATGGTCCAAGCAATTATGAACCGCGCAAAATCGACTGGCGCGATTACTAAAGTTGATAATTTAGTGGATGTCGTATCACAAAACGTCACGCATAACTTTAAAATGAATGATCTCACAAAACTCGCGAAATACTTCGCAAGTAATGAAGTTAAGTTCGATACGACAATGATTTTAGGTGAAGATTTTATTGGAGATAATGGTGCATATTATTATAAACCAAACGAAGAGCACTTATTCGTATTAAGTCGTACATTAAGAGAGATACTTGGATTAGATCCACCAGACGTCAATGATTTCTCTAACATTCGACTCGCTTACTGGCTAAATCCAACAGTCTTAATTGGTAACGATATTATCGATGAATACAAGTTAACAGGTGACGATATACCAGGGTTCGCAGAAGAAGGTTATAAAAGTCAGTATGGAGATGGGTTTGATATACCTGAAAAGACGTTAGACAACTTTGAAGAAAACGAAGGTGACACTGACGTACAATCAGAAGATGGTCAAGACTATACACCACCGACAAAAGAGCAAATTTTAGATGAACAAGAAAACTATAACCAAAACTACAATCAAAATGAAGAAGAAAACTATAATCAAAACAATAGTCAAAATGAGGACTGGAATAACTCATTAAATCCAGGTTCAAACCCTAGAGACGAATACTTTTCACCTGAATGATATGACAATACAAAACTTAAAGTATATTATATAATGACTAAGTATAATACTTAGTCATTATTTTTTAGGAGTGACCGACATGAATATTTATATAACAGATGAAGAGAAATACTATAACGACTGCGTAGACATAAGAATAAAAGTATTTGTAGAAGAACAAGGCGTTCCTGAAGACAAAGAATTAGACGAACACGAAAAAGAATCATTAAACGTTCTCCTACTCTTTAACGACTCTCCTGCAGGCACAGTAAGATACAGAAAAATAGACGACTCAACAATAAAAGTCGAAAGAATGGCTGTGTTAAGGGAATATAGAGGTATGGGCTTTGGTAATAACTTAATGAACTTCGTACATGTTCATGCAAGAAAGTCAGGGTACCACTGGGCGAAACTTAGTGCACAAACTCATGCAACTAAATTCTATACAAGCTTAGGATACGAAAAAAGTTCAAAAGAATACATGGATGTTGGAATTCCACATATAGATATGATTAAGAAATTATAAAAAAATAAGCTCTAATATTAATTAGAGCTTATTTTTTTGACTTTTTACCGCTTCATATATCCGTTCACAGTTATTATGATCACGATATTTTATTATTTCACTAATATCATCTACATTAGTTTCAAAATTATTTTTTATTGATGCTTCTATATAACTGACTAATAGTTCTTCAGTTTCTGCGATATCACCTAGAAATGTCTCATTTACAGGTCTCAAGATTCCTCTATTAAAGAATCTGTCTTCATCGAAATGATAGTATACGACTGGTTTATTCATCATTGTAAAGTCAAAACTAACACTACTATAGTCTGTGATGAGTAACGCGTGGTCTATAAGAAGTTCTTGTACTGATTTTTCACCTAATGCTATAAATCTTATATGTTCTGAAGTGTTAATTAATTCTTTGTTGAAAAATGGCTGTGCTCTATAGTGTGGGTAAAAGTTTATATTTACATTATATTTCTCTAATATATCATGTAGTCGTTCGTTTTCTAAAAGATTTTTATAACGATAATAATACTCACTATTTAGAAATCTCTCGTCTGTGTTTATCCAGTCTCTCCATGTTGGCATAAGTAAGATATCTTTACCTCTATGATTCATTGGCAAACGATCAAATCTTGCTAATCCAGTGACTTTTACCTCGTTTTCTTCATAGCCCATTGTATTAACTACAACGTCGTATTTTTCACTATCACTTGAAACAATAAAAATATCAAATGGATCGTCGTAATATTTTTTATGATATTCTGCTGGTTTCCTGCCTAAAACACCATGCTGCAAGAATACTTTATATGTTTCATTATAATTAAAGAATTCTTTTGCTGGTTTATAAGGTAATATATTTTCAAAATCATGTGTACATAGAAGTACGCCTGCTTTTAAACTGATTTCGTAATGTTTTTTACTACCGAAAACTAATACATTTTCTTCGTGCATGATTTTTTTATAGTCTTTTGATTCTTCATCAATGACGTAATATGCTTCTACTGGCTTATCTTGTAAGTATTTAAATAATTGATAACCATTTTCTTGTGCAGTATCGATACGTTCACCAAGTAGCCAAATATTTCTATCACGTTCAACGTTCGTATTCACACTTTTAGGAACTACAAAAGTTTCAATTTTTAAATTATTAAATGGAGTTGTTGTAATTAGTAAATAAACATCTCTATCTTTTTCTTTAATTATTTTTAAATCGTAAAAATTATCTTTTTTATAATTCGAATTTTTATAAGGTAATTTTGCTCGAACAACAATCTTGCCTTCTTTATTTCGTATACCAATATATAGATCAATAATTGTCTTATCTCGGCTCATTATATTGATTATTTCCTGTGCATCAATTTCATAGTTAAACTTATCATCGATTGTATTTACAACCATTTCTTGACTATGACGATCTTCGAATATAATTACGTTCTCAACTTCATGGAACGAATTACGACCTTTTATAAACCCTTGTAATTTAAAATTTTTAATATCTGTAATCCGTCGCTTAATTCTTGGTCTAGATACTCTAAATCCTAAGTAGTTATCTTTTCTTCGATAAAAGTGTGTTGTTAAATATTCGTCCTCGTATCTAAATCGTCCGAGCATTTCATCTTCAATATAAGCAGATTGTATATCAATTTGATAGATAATATTACTATTTATAAAATTGATTTTTTTATTTGTAAAACCATCTATAAGATCTTCTATTGGAATTTCCGCTTGTAAATCATCTGATAACGCGATTTTTTTCGTCGTATCTAACTTTGAATTATAGATGCTTATAGATGGATGATCTAGAAGGATCTCTTGTTCCGGTGTAATTTTCATTGTAACGATATTGTTGGTAATTTCACTCACGTAAAATTCACGAAGCTTCAAAATGTGTTCTTTTACACTCAACGTAAGTGCTGGCATTGTATCTATTGTATATGCATAAAAATCTGTAAAAAGTTCTTTTTTCTCATTTAAATGTCCAATCATTGTATAGACATTTTCTTTTTGAGCTAAGTAAAAACTACTAATCCCATACGTTAGATTTTCAAGTCCAGTGACTTTTAAGGTGTGTTTGTTTATAAGTGTTGTTGGAAGTTCTATAAATTTATGAGGATAGCTTAAAAATAAAGATGTTTCTTCATCGACATCTCTATTTAGCTTAATCATTATCCCATCTTTTTGTAATATGACATCATTCACTTCCACATTTTCATTTTTAAATTCTAAACTCATATATCTTTTAGAAATATGTACGTCCTTTTTAACTTTTATGTTATAAAGTTTTTCATTAACGATATACTGAGTACGATTTTTATTGCTTCGCTTTTTAATTCTCATCGGTTGTCCGAATGAAAATAACTGAATTGTAAAATTGTCCGGTCTATTTTCAAAATAAGTTTCAGACAGTCGCACTGTAATGATGTCGTCTTTAAATTCACATGGTAAATCTATTTCCAAATTATCAATAATTACTGTGGCTGTATATTTGGAAATAACTCTTAAATTAATAAATGGGAGTACTTTATAAGTGAATATAAAGTCTCCCTTCGCTCTATTAATTTCAATGAGTTCAATTTCTTTAGTAAATTTTTCTCTGACGTGTTTTGAGAAATAGTTTGTAAATCTACTCATCAAAATTCACCTATTATCTTTCCACAAAATTATTTATGACACCGAGTACTTCGATGTCTTTTTGGTTTAATCGTTCCATTAAGTTATCTGTTTCAAGTGTATAGCGTTCATCACTTTGTACAACGACGACTGCGTCGACCGCTTCTTTTATAGCATCTAGACACGCTGAATCGTTCATACCCATTCCTGCATCTATAATAATGTAGTCGTATTTGTTTTTTAACGTGTCGACTGCATATTTAAATTTGTTTGATAGGAATAGTTCGTTTCCGATTGAACGTTTTAGTCCTGCATGAATGGTCGATAACCCATACTGCGGTGTGTCGTACGTTACAGATAATATACTTTTATCTGTTGCGATTGCGTCTGAAATTCCATTTCTTAATGTGACGTTAAATGTGTCATGTATTGAAGGTGATTCTAAGTCTGCGTCTAGGAAGACAATATTGCCACCTTTTTTTGCGAGTGCAATCGCGATATTTGATGCGATTGTCGTTTTGCCTTCTTTTTCTTGTTCAGATAAAAATAACAGTGCTTTTTTATTGTTACCTGAATAATATTTAATACGTTCTGCTATGTTGAAATATTTTTGAGATACTTCACTATCTGGTTGATCCATTACGATTCGTTTTCTGTTATCTACCATATATTTCACCACTTAATTTAATATTTTGGTATTGAACCGAGTAAAGTATGATCTGTGTCTACTTTTGTTTGTTGTCCTTTTTTCTTTGGCTCTTTTAATGCATATATTGCTGCACCGATTCCAAGTCCTGCGAGTAATCCGATAATGATGTAGACGAGTTTTACTTTTAACGATGTGTCTTCAATGACTGTGTCATTCGGTGCTTTTACATATTCAACCGTACTCCCTTGGACAAATGACTCAATTTCTTCTGTTGCGATTTTAGCAAGTCCATCTGTAGCGAGTACTGAATGTCTTCTGTTGTCTAAACTAAGTGATACTTTTAACGTCTTTTTCTCTTCGTTAAAGTCCACTTTTATTTTACGTTTTAACGTTTTTACTGGTGTCGTAATGTTTTCTTGTTCTTTCAATTTTTGTACAACTTTGTCTGATTTGATAATCGCTTCATATATATTAGGATCGACTG
>DWXM01000025.1 GCA_019119225.1 Candidatus Nosocomiicoccus stercorigallinarum | reverse complement strand
AACATCGCCACTGCACCGATTAAGTATAATTTTTGTCGACCAATACGATCGCTCAGTGCACCCATATAAGGGATGAGAATGGATGTAATTGTTGCGCTGATCATAACGACAAGCATTACTGTACTAAAATCATATCCTAAAGTTTTCGTTGCGTATCCGACAATAAATGTACCAAAAATATAGAACGGTGCGGTTTCAACGAATTTTGCACCACTCGTAATAAGTACTTCACGTTTATGATATTTCCACGTATCAACAATTGGTACTTTTGGAATTTTACCTGACTCCATAGATGCTCTAAATTCTGGTGTTTCATCAAGATCTTTACGGATCCATAAACCAAATAAAACTAAAAATGCACTGAGTATAAATGGAATTCTCCAACCGATACTTAAAAATAACTCTTCACTCATAATTGACGTCATTAAGTAGAACGATGAAGACCCGAGTACCATACCGATTGTAACACCCATTTGTGGGACTGCCCCGAAAAATCCACGTTTAGATTCCGGTGCATATTCTGTTGCAAGAAGTAATGCGCCTCCCCATTCACCACTAATTCCTAGTCCTTGAATGAGTCTAAAAAATAGAAGTAAAATTGGTGCGAGTATACCAATTTGGGCATACGTTGGTGTTAAACCGATACCTACAGTTGCAACACCCATTAATGTTAGTGTTATGACTAAGGTACGCTTACGACCGATTTTATCTCCAATATGTGAAAAGAAAACGCCTCCAAACGGACGTATAAAAAATGATAATGCAAGACCAAAATATGCAATCATCGTTGAAAGTGTAGGGTTATCTGTGACGAAATATTGCGTGTTAAATACAACACTTGCTACTGACGCATATAAGAAAAAGTCAAACCACTCAATTGATGATCCAACTAAACTTGCTGTTAAAACTTTTCTTTGTAATGTTTTATCCATTTCTGCCATAAGAATTCCTCCTTCTCATTTAAAACGCTTACATAAATGTATAATATATGATATAGTGATAAAAAACTAGTCAAATTATAAAAGTTGAAGCAAAATAAAAAGCATGTTTCCTAAATAATTTAAGAAACATGCTTTAATTCAGCTAAATATAAAATCAAAAGGTTGTATATTTTTTATTCGATTATAGTAGTCCAATCCATTTCCAGTAAGTTGCACTGAATAGGAAGATTAAGAGTAAACCAGCAATTGTTAGTGGTACACCGGCTTTAAAGTACTGTTTAACTGTAAATGTCTCAGAACCGTAAGCGAGCATACCTTGTGGTGAACTGATTGGTAATAAGAATCCAAAGCTAATAACGAACTGTTGAATTAATACGAAACCAATCGCTTGATCACCTAAGTTTAATGTTGCTGTAAGTGATATAAATACAGGAATTAATGCCGAAGCTAAACTTGTTGCACTCGCAAATCCTAAGTGGATGAGTACGTTAAAGATAGAAACGATAATAATTGTTGCAATTATCGGCATAGAATCTAAACCAAGTGATCCGAATGTTTTATCACTTAACCACTGAGCGCCGCCTGTATTTAGAAGTAAACTACCAAGCGAAATACCTGCACCGAATACGATGACTGTACCCCAAGGAATGTACTTCACAGCGTCTTCCCATTTAATTACACCAATTTTAGGCATTAACATCACTGCAATCGCAACTAACGTGAGTGATGATGAGTCAATAGGGTGTAATACTTTTTCAGTTGCCCAACCGACGAGTAATAATACAGAGATAATAATTAAACGCCATTCAGGGCCAGTGATTTTACCCATGTCGTCGAGTTGAGATTTAATCATTTCAGATCCGCCAGGTACTTCATCGTACTCAGGTTTCATGACTTTCATCATGATAAAGTAAAGAATGATTGACATAATGATTGACCAAGGAGCTGCGTATAAGAACCATTCACCCCATGAAATGTCAACGCCCATCGTATCACCGATAAAGTTAACTGCCACTAAGTTTTGTGCTGCAGCTGTTTTAATACCGATGTTCCAAATTGACACAGCTTGTACAGCGGTCATGACTAAAAGAGCAGCAAGTTTACTATCTTTAGAAATGTTAAATGCTGTAATCATACCAATTAAAATTGGAATAACCGCGCCTGCACGTGCAGTTGCTGATGGTACGAAGAATGCTAGAATAATTGAAACGACAATACTTCCGATTACAATTCGAGAAGTTTTATTACCAACAAGTGATAATATGAAAAGTGCGAGACGTTTGTGTAAATTCGTTGATTGCATCGCAGCTGCTAAGAATAGTGCTGCAGCAACTAGCACTAGTGCAGGTGAAGAGTACCCACTAAATGCAAGCCCGAGTGCATTTTTAGTACCAACAGGATCCGCACCGGATAACTCACCTTTAGTTAAATATTGACCAAGCTCTCCAGTTGGACTAAAACCAATAAGTAATATAATAAGTGCTAAAATCATTACTGAAGATGTCGGATAAGACACGGCTTCAGTTACCCACATAATAATTGCAAATGCTAAAATCGCAAGTGCCATATGTGCAACTACTGGTAAGTTGTCTGGTGTTGGAATAAGTAAAATTCCAATTAGAACTATAAAGGCAAGAATAGTCCATGTGACATTATTCAGTAGTTTCTTTTTTGGTTTTGTATCGTCTTTACGACTCATAAAAACCATTCCTTTCTTAAATTTTCTTCTTAATTTTATTTTAAATCATGAACACTTCTTTATAAAAGATAACGTTTGACAAAATTGTTATAAAGCTTAGGGTTATTGTTTACATATATATTTTCCTATATAGTTGACACTAAATCAAGGTTTTTAGTCGTATTATGTGAAAACAAGCACATTTTTTAAGAAGGTAGACAAAATTCGTTAAAAATTGCACAATGTAAATGAATACATATGAAATGGAGATTTAATCATGAAGCGACCTGTCTTTATAGTGCTCATTGTATTATTTGTTATATTTATAGTTTTTGCAGCGTTTAAAATCGCAAATCATGAAAAATACGAAAATGTATTTGAAGAAATTTACTCAATATCTAAAACAAAGTATGCATCGTCTTCAACGCTTTTTGACAAAGAAGAAGATGAGATTGAAACAAAATATAAAGATGTCGAAAATATCGAAAAGATGTCTGTTGAATACCACTTTGAAGACGTTGGTGGTGGGTTCATTGTTGAGATTGCTGATAATGGTAGTACATATAAAGTGCAATATAAAGCGGACGATAAAAAACTATATGAATCATTTAGTGGTGATCCTACAAAAGAAGCGGATTTAAAAGCAGTCTTTAACAAAGAATTTCTTGAAGACTGGTTTGAAACACGTTCGAGTCGATTCAGCATGGATAATTTAGGCGATGTTGAGATTATAAAAGAGTAGTGAAAGACGAACGATTTAAATAATCGTTCGTTTTAATATTTCTTATATCCATCTCTTATCATTTTCTTTTCAATTTGATGTTTAGTAAATGGGAGTGTCAAACCGATGAGTGTTTCGCTATTAGTATCGTTATTTAATGCTTGTTTCATATATGCTTTACCAATTAAATGCTCACCATCACGATGATAGCTTGAGTCGACGTATTCAACGGTGTCAAAACTCATCACCCCGTCAAGCACTTCTTTTTGAAGTTTTTTCTTTCTTTTTCTTAGCTCAGATTCTTCGATATTTCCTTCTTTTGTTGTAAATATCTCTGTTTTTTCAATTGAAATTGGATGATTATTTTTGTAAACGATTTTTACGATAGACGATGTGTTGTTAATGTCATTGACCTTTTTATAGACTACTTGGTTATCGTTACGAGGCGTTAGACTTTCTTTTTCGAGTTGTGCAGTATTTGTATCATTTTTGTTTCTTTTAAAGCGGTTATCAAACCACATTGAAATGATAATCACTCCAATGAGCAATAATATTATGAATATCCAACCACTAGTTGTATGTGGCATCGCGAGTTTACCTAAAAACATTGTGTCACCTTCTTGAAAGTAGTATTCATATTCTACACATAATTCTAGAAAAAGAAACATTTTAGCATTATTACAAACTTATTTGCACTACTGTTTAAATAGATTTAAACTTATGTCACGAAAGAATTAAAAGGTGGAGTGAATATGAAAAAGGTAATTTTAACGCTTGTATCTTTAGCAGTTGTAGTGACACTTGCTGCATGTGGCAAAGATGATAATAGTAATGATGAGAAAAATTTAGAGCAACCCGTTGAAAATGAAGAAAAAGACGAACAATCTAAAGATGAAGAAAAAACAGAAACTGTCACATATGAAAAGAAAGAAGACGGTGTAGTTGTAAATGTTGACTTGACACATGACGGAGAAGAGTTAGTTCGACAAGTAACGACAACAACAGCAAGCTATGATGACATTGAAGCTGAAAATAAAGAAGAAGCAAAAGAGATGTTTGAAGAAATCGGTGCGTTAGACCAATTTGAAGATGAAAAAGGTCTAAACTATGATGTTGATTTTAAAGAAGATCATTTTGTTGAAACTCTAGACGTAGAGTATACAAAACTCAGTCAAGAAAGACTGAATGAACTCGCACGACCTGCTGATGACAATGAAGAAGGCCAGTTTACAAAAGTGAGTTATGATTTAACTGTTAAAGACTTAGAAGAAGCTGGATTTAAGAAAAAATAAAATTATTGACAAGGTTAATATAACGGCATATAATTAATTCGAATTCGAAATATTTTTAGGAGTGACATTTTATGACGAGACAAAATGATGCGTTAAAAACATTTGTTGCACTTAAACGTACGACAGATAATTTTTTTAAACGTGTTAAAGACGATATAAAATGTCACGGACTTACTGTGAATGAGTTTGCGGTGCTTGAAGTATTATATAACAAAGGGCCGCAACCCATTCAACAAATTAAAGAGAAAATACTAATAGCAAGCAGTTCAACTACGTATGTCATCGACAATTTAGAAAAGCGTGGCTATGTCATTCGTACGCAAGATTCTTCAGATAAGCGTACATTTCATGCAAGTCTTACAGATAAAGGCTTTGAACTCATTGATTCAGTGTTTCCAGATCATGCTAAAATGATTGAGGCATGTTTTCAAGATTTAGATGATGCGTCGCTCACTCAGCTTAGAGAGTCATTAAAAACAGTTTCCGCTCGAGTATCAAAATGATACCGAGTTTGTTTTTATCATGTATTTCGAATTCGAAATAAAAAGGAGGTAACACTATGGAAAATAAACTTCTCGGGCTTCATCATGTGACAGCAATGACAAAAGATGCGATAGAAAATTATAAATTTTTTACAGAAATTTTAGGTATGCGTTTAGTAAAAAAGACAGTCAACCAAGATGATATTTTCACGTACCATACATTTTTCGCAGATGATGTTGGAAATGCTGGTACAGATATGACTTTTTTTGATTTTCCAAATCAAGTCAAAGGTAGAAAAGGAACAAATTCGCTATATAGAACTTCGTTTCGTGTACCGAGTGACGCAGCAATTGAATATTACAAAAAACGTTTTGAAAAATTTAATGTCACGCATGAAGAAATTACTGAATTTAACGGACATAAAGTTTTACGTTTTGAAGATAGTGACGCGCAATACTACCAACTCATATCCGATGAAAATAATAGCGGAGTTCGCGCAGGAATACCGTGGGAAAATGGTCCGGTACCAAAAGAATATGCGATATACGGACTTGGCCCAATGGTCATTAAAGTCAGTTATTATGATGCGTTTGTTGACATGTTACAAAATGTGTATGACATGAAAGTTGTAACTCATAATGATACGTATACCATCTTAACGATGGGTGAAGGTGGTAATGGTGCTGAAGTCCATGTGTTTCATGATGAAAAGAGTGAAGACTCTAAGCAAGGATACGGAGAAATCCACCATGTGGCATTTCGTGTAAAGGATGATGCGTCATTAAATGAATGGCTACAGCGTTATAAAGAACATCGTGTACCGAACTCTGGAATAATTGATAGATTCTACTTTAAAGCATTATATGCAAGAATTGGTCACATCCTTTTTGAAATTTCAACAGATGGTCCAGGGTTTATGACAGATGAACCATATGAAACGCTTGGTGAATCGTTAGCATTGCCACCAGCACTTGAGCATAGACGAGCAGATATCGAAAGTAAAGTTCGTCCATTTAATACATCGAGAGAGTAAGGTGAATCTTAATGCATTATATTTTCAACAAAGGTCAAAAAAACAAGCCGATATTTTTACTGTTACATGGAACAGGTGCTGATGAAAGAGATTTACTTCCCTTAGCTAAGATGTTAGATGATTCTTTTGGAGTGTTATCAGTCAGAGGAAATGTCACAGAAAATGGAATGAATCGCTATTTTAAACGACTTGGTTTTGGTCAGTATGACTTAGAAGACTTAAAATATAGAGGACAAGAATTACTCGATTTTATAACAAAAATATCAGAAACTGAAGGATTTGAGTTAAAAGACCTAATTCCTGTAGGTTTTTCAAACGGTTCAAATATCGCAATTCATTTACTATTACGTGAAGATGTTGATATTAAACAATCAATACTATTCGCACCACTATATCCTGTAGATGTTACTGATAATAGTAAAGATATGTCAGATGTAAAAGTTCTATTATCGATGGGAGATAATGATCCAATGGTATCGCCTGAAGATAACAAATATGTTGAACAGATTTTTACATCACGTGGTGCAGATGTAACAAAAATAAATGTACATGGACATGAAATTACAACTGATGCAGTAACATTCGCAAGAAAATGGTTATTAAATAATTAAAATATAAGAAAGTAGGAAATAAAATGACAACATTTAAATTAGACAAAGCACATAGTTCAGTGGAGTTTTCAGTAAAACATATGATGGTATCAACAGTTAAAGGTAGTTTTACAGAATTTGATGGAGAAATATCAGGAAATCTTGAAGATTTAAGCACATTACAAGTTAAAGGAATCGCATATGCGGATTCAATCGAAACAAAAAATGCTGACCGTGATAATCATTTAAAATCACCAGACTTTTTCAACGTAGAAGAATATCCTGAAATAGAATTTACTTCAACATCAGTGACGGATCATACAATTACAGGTCATTTAAAAATAAAAGACGAAGTACATGAAGAAACATTTGAATTCGAACATAATGGTGTACACAAAAATCCATTTACAGACTCTTATGTCACGGGATTCATTTTAAGAGGTACAATCAACCGTGAAAAATATGGACTTACTTGGAACCAAGCTTTAGAAGCTGGCGGTGTCATGGTCGGTAAGGATGTTAAATTTGAGATCGGTGCAGAATTCGAGATAGTTGAATAAATTTATAAAATTTTCAGAAAACGTGTTGACATTCATATTTAAATGAATTAAAGTTATATCCAACAATTTAATTTATCTTATCCAGAGAGGTGGAGGGACTGGCCCTTTGAAGCCTCGGCAGCGAGCATTTTTTATGTGTTGTGCCAATTCCAGTAGCGTATAGCTAGTAGATAAGAATAGCGTAAACCCTATTTTTATCTATATAAAAATAGGGTTTTTTATTTTGAAATATGTTGGGTGGAAGGTGAATTTCGTGATTCAAATTGAAAATGTCTCAAAGACATTTGATCGTAAAGGTTTAAAAATAGATGCACTTAAAAATGTTTCACTAAATATAGAAAAAGGAGAAATATACGGTATTGTTGGATTTAGTGGTGCAGGTAAAAGTACGTTAATTCGTACAATTAATCATTTAACCGCACCGACAAATGGTGAAGTAATTGTCGATGGTAAGCATTTAAGCAAAGCAAGTAGTAAGGAAATTCGTGAAATTAAAAAAGATATCGGCATGATATTTCAACATTTTAACTTACTCAATTCAAAAACAGTATTTAAAAATGTAGCGATGCCACTGATTTTATCTGGTACGCCAAAAGAAGAAATAGAGCACCGTGTGAACGAGTTACTCGATTTCGTCATTAAATTAGTTGATAACTATAACGGTTTAGATTCGATTGAAGATGCAGTTGTTGAGAATAAGAAAAATATTCAGTTTAAAGAAGTTGCCCCAGCACAAATCCCAAGAACTTTAGATGACGTAACAGCAGGCGCAATTAATAACGGAATCGCTCGTGATGCTGGATTTGATATTCAAAATGATTCGATTTTCTTAGAAGATGACACAGCAACACCATATGTTAATATCATCGCAGTCCGCGCAGAAGATAAAGACAACGAAACTTTAAATAAAATCGCTGAACTTTACCAAGAAGATGATACGAAAGATCTAATTTTAGAAACATATGATGGTGCGTTAATTCCAACGTTCATTCCACTTGAAGATATCGGTTGGTAATAGTAAACCCACGTTTTAAAACGTGGGTTTTTTATTATTTCATTTGATTTTTTAATATGTTTCGTTCACTATCTGGTACGTTAAATACCCATGTTCCTGTAACTTTTGTTGCGATAATACTCGCGATGATAATAACGAACGGAATTGCTGCGGCAATTAACCATTGTCCGCTGATAAGAAGTGCAGGGTAGAGTGACCATATGACGATTTCTGCGATATTTGTTGCAGGTGTCATTGCGGTATCTTCAATTGTTTCAGAAACGTTATCAGGGTCTACAATTCTATATAGTACAAATCCAATCGCGAAGACTCCTGTTAAGTATCCGTAAACGAAAATTGAACGCTCGAACCAGTCGTTTTTGTTGTACGCTTTACCAAATGGCCAAACGATAATGAATACGAGTAGCCATCCAACTAATAATGATAAAATAATTGGACCAGCATAAGACATAACAACGTCTAGTTTAACCGCTGCAATACCGAATACAACGAGGTAATCTGTTGCCGAACCAGAAATTCTTGTATTAACATCTTTGTCGATATAATCATAGACTGGTGTATTTCTAAATATTAAGAAGAATATTAGTGCTACAATAAACCCTAACGTAAAGTCTGGGATACCTGCTAATACATGTTCTGCAAGCCATCTATTTAAGAGTATCGTCATCCCTGTTAACGCAATGATAAATGCACCATGATAACTTAATGTATCTAGAGAAACAGACGAGATAGTTTGTTGACCAAAAGATCTTCTGTTCTCAAAAGAAACTAGTCCTGTTTTCATATCTCCATCGATAAACTTAAAGTCTTTCATATAAGCGGTTTGACCTTTACGTGCTGCAATGTTGATTAAAATAATCCCACCGAAAATTCCAGTAAGAATACCAAACGTTGCAAAGGTAATTGCGATATCTTGTGCATCTTCAAATCCGAGATCTGCAAACGTTGAACCGACGGCAGCTGCAGTCCCGTGTCCACCGTAGAAGCCAGAATGAAGTAGCATTCCAAAACCGTCATTTAAGCCTGGCCAAATTTTCTTAAGTACAAAGATTGTAAAAATTAAAGGTACGAAAATTTGTAGCGCCCAGACGATAATTTTGAAAATTTGATATCCGACAATTCTTTTTACTTGGGAATCTCCGCCAGATCCTTTTTTAAATTCGAAGCCATTGACTCCAACAACAACGAATACAAGGATAATTAAAAGTCCGGCATATCCTCCCATAGCTTCAGAAAAAGGAATCCATCCAAGTCCATTTGGACCAAATATAAGTCCTAAAAATCCAGCGAGTACACTTGCAGGAATGAAGAACTTCTGGAAAATTTTTAAATTAGATCTAAGAAGCTGTCCAATCAAAATAAGAATGGAAGCAAATGCAAAGTCGATTACAAAATCTTGAACCGTCATATACACCTCTCCTTTAACGTTATAGTCTTAGTTATTATACCATTAAAGCGCTTTAATAGAATATATAAAATAAAACGCTTGTAGCATATATCTATACTACAAGCGTTTTGACTTGCCTTATTCATCCATTTCAGCAACGACTGTTAATTGATAGTCGATTAATAATATAGAACGTAGTCCTTCTTCATCTTTTTCGCCACGTGTGATTGGGCTGACGTAATGGCTGACCATGTGATCAGCGACTCCGTATGATTCTAATGGTTTTGTGATTTCAAACACTTCATGTAACTCGTCATCTTTAGTGTCTTCGGGTAATTGATGGCGAACTTCTGGAATACCAATTGCGTTCGTACCACCTTCGACATTTCTTCTCTCAATAAGATGTGCAAATGTAAATGGCTCGCCGTCTTGATGTAAAGAGTTTGGCGATGACACAGCGATATCGTCTTCATGTTCTACGCGTAATTTTACAAAGTGAACACCAACGTGAATTGGCATTATTAAATCTTCTTCATTCCAAAATGTTTCGTCATAGTCTGCCATAATAATTTTTTGAAGTAGTTTATTGTTTAAAATAGGTTCGTCAATCGCAGCAAATTCGCGGTAATCTCCTGGGTGTTCAGGGTTGAATTTTCCCTGGAAATACGCTGCATATTCTTTACCGTTCTTTTTAATGTTTGGCAACCATTCAATCTGTCTACTCGTCGGTAAAACGAGTGCGCGAGAATAGCGTCTAAAACGGTTTAACCCTTTTGCGTATTCATCTTCAGGCAAATCATTACGGAAATAATCACGGAGTTCTTCGTAGTCTTTTTCAATTCCTTCATAATATAAGTCTTTCATATAATCATAACGCTTATACCCTTGTGTTTTTAATTCGCTCATATTAATTCTTCCTTTGTTATTTATTCATATTAAGTTTAAGGAAAATAAAATAGACATTCAAGTGTAGACATAGCGTATAGATACTGATAATTCCGTGTTATAATGATTTTAATGTAAAGAATCTTAAGTTTTAATGTATTTAAGGAGAGTAAATATGAAGCGAACAATTATGATACTTCTCGGTGGGTTACTTGTTGCGTCACCTGCCTATGCAGATGAAACTGATGGAAATTTTGATAATATTTTCGATAATAATGATGGTAACTTAAACAACCAAGGTGATCCGAACAACCAAGTAGACCCAAATAACGAAGAGGGTCAAGATAATCAAAATGATTTTAACCAAAATGATACCTATAACCCGGAGCAAAGTGAAGACGGTCTTAATGAAGAAGAAAACTATGAAGAGCCACCAGTCGAAGAGCATTATGAACCGCCAGTCGAAGAAAACTACGAGCCACCAGTCGAAGAAACGCCTGAGGTTGAAGCACCGGCTGAAGAAGAGTCGTCATCTATCGTTACAAAAGTAAAGCAAGATAGCTACTCAATTAGCGGTACTGTATTTCTAAATGATAAAAAAGTGCCTGCCAAACTAGAAGTTGGTGACAAAACGTTTGAAACGAAACAACCAGGCGAATTTAAAATTGAGGGTCTACAGCCAGGTAAACATACAATTAAAGTCGTGGAAGCGGATGGTAAAAGTGTCGGTAAAACAGTCGACGTAGAAATTACAGACAAAGATAAAATTAATGTCGATATTAAAATTTCGGACGATGAAAGTGAAGATGAAGAAACGATTCAAAAAGATGACCCGGAAGTAAAGGAAACATCTAAAGCATTAATATTTTCTGTCGTCGGTGTTATTATATTAACGATTATCGGTGTAATCGCACTTATTTTACGTAATAGAAAGTAAATAAATCGTGTTTTTGTTGTCAATGAAAGATTTTTTTGTTAATATTAATTCTACCGTGCTAAGTGGGGAATTAGCGGTGCCCTGTACTTGCAATCCGCTCTAGCAAGACTGAACTCCACTTTCGAGGAATCAAATGTGAGGTCTGCCTCACGTACGTCGATGTTGAGATCTCGGTCCTATGCAATAGAACGTCATGAACCATGTCAGGTCCGGAAGGAAGCAGCATTAAGTGACCCATTCTATGTGCCGTAGGGTAGCCGAGGTTGAGTCGAATGCGTGAGTAACGCTTGTGTTTGATATTCGACAAAGTGGTGCACGGCTTTTAAAGAAGAAAGCAGAACTGAGGGATTACCTTGAGTTCTGCTTTTTTTAGTATAATCAGAGTGACATCACTATGATATAATCATAAAGAATAATCTAAAAAGTAGGTGCGAACTTTGGAATATCAAGCACTGTATCGTGCGTTTCGACCGCAAAGTTTTAAAGATGTTGTCGGTCAAAAGCATATTACTCAGACGTTAAAAAATGCAATCATACGTGGTAAAGAGTCTCACGCCTATCTTTTTAGTGGGCCACGTGGGACAGGTAAAACATCGATTGCTAAAATTTTTGCAAAAGCTGTAAACTGTCCGAATAATGAAGACGGTGAACCGGATAATGAGTGTCCAATTTGTAAAAGTATTACAAACGGTAGTTCAAATGACGTCATCGAAATAGATGCAGCTTCAAATAACGGTGTGGATGAAATTCGTAACATTCGAGAAAAAGTAAAATACGCACCAAATGAGGCAAAATTTAAAGTCTATATTATAGATGAGGTGCATATGTTAACGACAGGTGCTTTTAACGCACTATTAAAAACGTTAGAAGAGCCACCGAGTCATGCGATTTTTATATTAGCAACGACAGAACCTCATAAAATTCCAGCAACAATTATTTCAAGAACACAACGCTTTGATTTTAAAGCAATTGAAAAAGAAGATATTATCGAGCGTTTAAAATACGTTGCTGAAACAGAAAATATTGAATATGAAATTGAAGCGCTAGAATATATTGCGCGTGCTGCTGAAGGTGGGATGCGTGACTCTTTATCTATATTAGATCAGGTTATTGCGTATAGCGGTGAGATAGTTACGTTAGATGATGCGGTTATGATTACAGGTGGTATTAAATTCGAAGAGTTAAATGATTTTATGGCATTAATTGCGAATTTAGAAACGCGAGAAGCGTTTATGAAATACCACCAGTTTATAGATGAAGGAAAAGATCCAGTTCGTTTAATTCACGAGTTGGTTTACTATTTAAGAGATACGATTCTATTTAAAGAAGAAACATATGCACTATATAATGTAGGAGATTCTACATTATATAGGATGATTGACATTTTAAACGATGCGATGGTCATGATGCGTTTTAGCATAAACGTTTCTGTTCATTTAGAAATCGTCATTGTTAAAATGATAGAGGCATTAAAAGAAAAAACGGTCACTTCATCTAACGAAGAGATTGAGTCATTAAAAGTTGAAATTAGAAAGCTACAAGATGAAATTCAAAATGATGTCGTTAGAGAAAAAACGCCAGAGAAAAAGATTCATCGTAAGAAGCCGTACTCACTTGAAAAAATTAAAGAAGTACTCGACAAAGCGAACCATGAAGATAAAAACAAACTCGTCGCGGAGTGGCCAAATATTTGCCAAAAAGTAGAAGAGCAAGGTAAAAGTTCACTTCGAGCATTACTTCATGGGTCAAATCCAATCGCAGCGAGTGAATCGAAAGTGTTAATTGGTTTTGAAAAAGATGTACACTCTGAACTTATCAATCAAGACAATAGTAAAACTGAAGAACTCGAGAAGTTAATACATTCTGTGATTGGTAAAAAGGTGAAAGTTGTCGGTGTACCAGAAGATAGTTGGAAACAGGTCCGTCAGCAATACGTCGATTCACTTAAAAATTCTCAACAAGAAAAAGTGGAAGAAGCAAAGTCCTCAGAGAAAGCAAAAGAACTATTTGATAGCAGTATAATTGAAATAAAAGACGAGTCAGACTAAAATATATGAAGTAAAGAAATTATTTGGAGGTAATTTACATGCGTGGTGGAATGGGTAACATGCAAAACATGATGAAACAAATGCAGAAAATGCAAAAGAAAATGGAAGAAG
>DWXM01000024.1 GCA_019119225.1 Candidatus Nosocomiicoccus stercorigallinarum | reverse complement strand
TAAGCTTTTTTGTTAGACAAACGATTCGCAACATATGAAATTTCAAATGCACCAGGTACATTGAAAACATCGATGTCTGTTTCTTTTGTGCCGTGCTTAATTAACGTTTGTTTAGATCCTTCTAATAGACGGCTTGTAATAAAATTGTTAAACTGTGCTACAACTATTGCGATTTTTAAATTTTCTCCGTTTAGATTACCTTCATATACCATTTCTTTTCCTCCTACAGTAAATGTCCCATCTCTTTTGTTTTTGTAAATAAGTAATGATTATTGTGTGGATTACTTTCGATTATTAACGGAATTCTTTCTGAAATTTTTATACCTAGACCTTTTATTTTATTAATTTTATCTGGATTATTTGTAAGTAATTGAATAGTATCGATATTGTTATATTTTAAAATCTGAGCTGCGACTTCATATGTTCTTAGGTCTGCGTCAAATCCTAGAGCAATATTTGCGCTAACAGTATCATAACCTTGTTCAATTAACTCATATGCTTTTAACTTATTAATCAGTCCTATACCTCGTCCTTCCTGGAACAAGTAAAGTATCGCACCACCGTTATTTTCTATATAACGCATAGCGTTACTTAACTGTTCTCCACAGTCACAGCGTGCACTATGAAATATATCTCCAGTAATACATGATGAGTGTATTCTAACAGGTATATTATTTTCTTTTTTGTTATAAATCATGAGATGTTCTGCACCGTTGATATCGATATACGCGTCGAGTTTAAATTCCCCATATTGTGTTGGCATATTTACAGAGGCAACTCGATTAACATTCATTTCAGTTTTTTGTCTATACTCAACTAAATCTTTAATCGTAATTAACTTTAAATTATGCTTTTCTTTGTATTGAATTAAATTATCAACTCTTGCCATCGTACCGTCATCATTCATAATTTCACAGATCACACCGATTGGTTTTGCGCCTGTAAGTTTCGCTAAGTCTACAGCGGCTTCTGTATGACCGTCACGTTCTAATACTCCATTTTCTTTAGCGATTAATGGAAATACATGACCAGGCTGATTAAAGCTATCTATTTTTATATTATTCTCAAGCAATCTTCTTATTGTATGTGTTCTCTCATAAGCACTTATGCCAGTTGTCGTGCCTTTATAATCGATACTTATTGTAAAGGCTGTACCGTAAGGGTCTGTATTATTTTGTACCATTGGTTTTAAGCCAATATTATTAGCGATACTTTTTGAAACTGGCGTACATACTAACCCTCGTCCATGTGTTGCCATAAAATTGACTGTGTCATCATTCATCCATTCTGCAACCGCAAGTAAATCTCCTTCGTTTTCTCTATCTTTATCATCAACTACAATTACCATTTTACCTGCTTTTAAATCTTGTAACGCTGCTTCAATTGAATCAAACATTAAGCATACACCTCACGATTCTTTAAAATATGATCGACATACTTCATAATCATATCCGTTTCGATGTTAACGATGTCTCCAATATTTTTATCTTTTAACGTCGTGACTCTCAGTGTCTCTGGAATAATATGAATTTTAAATGCATTATCTAATACGTCGAATATTGTTAAACTTATACCATCAACCGTTATAGAACCTTGTTTCATAAGATGTGATTTATAATCATTGGGAATTTTAATCGTGAATATATGTGTATTATCATTATTTTGTAATGCTGTAATAACACCTGTGCAATCAACGTGTCCTGTTACAAAATGTCCACCTATTTCTTTATTAGCTGTTAGAGAGCGTTCAAGATTCACTTCGCTATTTAGTTTTAATTTATCTACTGTCGTTATTCTTCTCGTTTCATTCATAACGTCAACGTTAAAAGTATTAGATGTAAACGCAGTTACTGTTAAGCATGTGCCGTTTACGCTAATTGAGTCTCCAGTAGAGATGTGGTCTAAGAAGTTTTCTGAATGGATAGTTAGAGTTAGAAGTTCATCACTCTTTTTAATATTTGATACTTTGCCTGTAGTTTCGACAATACCTGTAAACATATTTAGATCTCCTTTTTAAAAATGAGTTTGAGATTATCATCAATATGTTCTGTATGTATACAAGAGAAATTTGGAAGTGAGTGAAGTGGAAATACATCATCTGTTTTAAAAAATTGATATTTGCCACTTCCACCTATTAATTTCGGGGCTAAATATAGGATGAAGTTCGTAATTACATTTGAATTTAAAAATTGACTTGAAACATTAGGTCCTGCTTCAACTAAAACACGTCCAAAACCTAAAATATAAAGTCTGTTTAAAATAGTCTCTACGTCGCAATTTTCTAGATAAATTAATTTAATATTAGAGTTTGGTGCGTGTAGATTATCGTTCTCAGTAAAAATAATAACCTCGCGATTTTGTTGGTTAAATATTTTTAATGAAAAATCAATGTTACCTTTTCTAGAAAGAATAATTGGTGTTGGATCTTTACCGTTTGGAATTCGTGTGGTTAATTCTGGATTATCTTCTTGAATCGTACCATACCCAGTTAAAATCGCATCGTGCGCATGTCTAAGTTTAAAAACATCTAATTTTACACTCTTGTTTGTAATCCATTTACTCTCCTTAAAGTCATTCGCAGCTTTACCATCTAGCGTACTAGATACTTTTACAGTCGTAATGGGTAACTGAGAGTATTTAGATTTAAAGAATGCATTGTAAAATTCTGTGAGGGTTTCATGTGGAACATGCTCAACTTCTACACCGTGTGCTTTTAACTTATCCACACTTGAATTTAACGTAACGTCTTTGACTGCATAGACGACACGTTTAATTTTTGCATCGATTATTTGGTCAACACAAGGCGGGGTTTTACCATGATGTGAACATGGTTCTAACGTCACATACATAGTCGCATCTTGACAGTTTTCACCAGCCATTTTAATCGCTTCAATTTCAGCATGTGCGCCACCTTGTTTTAAATGTGCACCAAATCCAACAATTCTTCCGCTTTTCAAAATAACTGCAGCAACAGGTGGATTTACACCTGTTTGCCCTTTCGTTATATGTACAAGATTCATTAAAAAATCCATATACAATTTTAAATCACCTCAATAAAAAACCCTTGAAAATAAATTTCAAGGGCAGTATATCTTAAAAAAGAATAGACTAAATAAGCAACTTAAATAAACATTAAGTTGTCGTTTTTCTTTCTCCCATCCAGACTTTAACTGTCGGCTCTAGATATTCACTAGATCAGCCGTATAATCACTTATACGGGTCGCAGGCTATTACTGCCGGTTTGGAATTTCACCAAGCCCCGAAAGAAACATATTCAACTGTATTCAATACAACATATTGAGGATGTCAGAAAATTTCTGACACTTATACAATATACAATTTTCTAAAAATATACAAGTTTACTTTTCTTTTACCTCTTCTAAAATATATCGGTTTAATCGGTCTATTGTTTCTTTAATATCACTTTCTGTAGTTTCTGGATTGATTGTACACATACGGAATACTTTTTTATTGTTTAAAGTCGTTGTATATGCAACACCGTATCCTGAATCGGCAAGTTTTTTAGCTGCAAGGTTATTTAAATAATCGTTTTCTTCATCAGTAAATGAGTCGTTATAATATCTAAAACTTAAAATAGATAAACTCGGCTGTGAGATAATTTCAAAGCTTTCGAGTGATTCTACGTAATCTTTTGTGTATTCTGCAAGCTCTTGACCGTAGTCGATACGTTTTCTAAACTCATCTTCACCAATTACTTGTAACGTTAACCATAATTTTACAGCACGTGCTGGTCGAGTTAACTCGATACCAAGCATTTCCGGATCGATTACATCATCATCTGACGTAATATCGTCGAGATACTCTGCTTTCTCACCGTAACTATTAATAAGGTTGTTTTTATCTTTTACAATAATCATTGCACAACTATACGTTTGGAATAGTAGCTTATGTGCGTCCCAAGTAACGCTATCTGAGCGCTCAATTCCTTTAAATAATGATTTACCTTTTGTAGAGAGTAAATGTGACGCTCCGTATGCGCCATCGACGTGTTGCCAAATATTATATGCTTCACAAATATCTGCGATTTTATTAAAGTCATCGACTGCACCTGTATTCGTTGTACCTGCTGTAGAAATAACGAGGGCCGGTATATATCCATTTTTCACATCTTTTTCAACCGTTTCTTTTAAATGTGAAACATTCATTGTAAAGTCTTCGTTATGGTCAATAATACGAATATTTTCAGTTGGAAATCCTGCGACGTGTAATGCTTTACGACCTGAATGGTGTGTTTGAGAGGTTAAATACACCGTCGTTTTAGTGAGTTTGTCTAGCGTTACTTTTCTGTCACGTGCTGTAACGACAGCCGTTAGATTTGCCATCGACCCACCAGAAACAAACACTCCACCACTTGGCTTTACTTCGTATCCAATTTTATCTGCAAGGTAGTTAATTAAATTCCTTTCGATACTAATAGGTAACGTCGCATTTTTAAAGTTTGAGGCATGGATATTATTTGCTGTTGTTAAAATATCCCCAAGCCAAGATAGTCTTGATGCAGGACCAGGGATAAATGAAAATGCACGTTTATGGTTTGGACGATATAGATAAGTTAATACTTCGTTGTTTAACTCAGAAAGTACTTCGTAAATATCTCTTCCGGCTTTAGGTACAGGCATTTTTTCGTATTTTTGAGTTAATTCTTTTGGTGCTTGTTCAGTTGCATTTAAACGACTGACATCCTGATTTAAATATTTATTGACCTCATCACGAATAATTGTTTCTAAATCAATATTTTTCTCATTAAAATTCATAAAAGTAGCTCCCTTCTTTGACTGTTAATTAAAGTATAACTAACATTATTCTATATAATCTATGAAATCCTTACATATAGTATGTTAAAACGTTTTATTTTTTATAAAAACTATAGGATAGTTCGTCATAAAATGCTAAGATAGATATAAGACTGTATATATAGTAAGTATGGCTACTCAAATTTTAGTCCTATTTATTTATCTAGTACATTGTAAAGGAGTAATGAAAATGTTCGTTTTAGGTGCAGTAACAGATTGGCTGTTCATGGGATTCTTTATCGCAATTCCAGTATTCATGCTCTTTTTCCTAGCATCGCTAGTGCTTGAGGAAAATAGTCACAATAAAAAGAAAAATAGATAATCTGTCTAATGAATATTAGAAAATACTCCCCATAAAACATGCAGTTTTACTGTATTGCTTTACGGGGAGTATTTTTTACTAAATAACGGGAGAGTTATACAGATGAAAAAACTGATGTTATCCTTATTAATTATCATGATTGCTGGCTGCTCAAATCAGATGGATCAAGCAACGGAGGATCAGGAAGAAGAAAAGATTGTTGAAGAAATTGAGGAAATCATCGAATCTAATGACGAATTCTATAAGCTAGATAATAACAAGGAAGTTATTAAAGAGATTAAGAAGACGGATGATGAAATTAACGAAAAATTTTACGAAGATACTTATACATATGATAATCCTTTTGTAGTCGTCAATCCTTATGGAAATAGTCCTTTATCAGCCTATGTTTTATTTACGACGGATGAACCAACACAAATCACATATACTGTAGAAGGAAAAACGAAAGACACAGAATATTCTTATACGACAAGAGAATATTCTGTGCGTCACGAAATTCCACTGATGGGCCTTTACGCAGGACAAGTAAATAACGTTAAATTAGAAGTTAAAAATGAAAATGGCGAAGTATTAACGCACGACTTAGCCGTTGAAACTGAAGAGATTGACAGTGACTTTTATACTGCTGAAATAACGCAGAAAAATGAATTGAAAATTAATGATGGACTGACGTATATGAAGCCATCAAGTGGTGAATTATTTGCTATAGATAACGCTGGTGATATTCGTTTTCTACTAACAAATGAGTCATCGGAAATATTTAATTACAACGAAGAAACTGGACATTTCATTTTAAATACAGTATCAAAAACCGAAGATGATACGAAATACTTTAATGACTTGATTGAAATTGACCCAGTCGGAAAAATCTATAAATCATACACATATTCACAGTCTCATTATGACGGAGAGCGACCAATTCATAACGATGTTATAACGCTAAATAATGGTAATATTTTAATGCTTGTTCATAACAACAAAGATGACTACATTAACGACGCAATGATTGAAGTCGACTGGGATAGTGGAAAAGTATTGAACGTTGTTAACTTTAAAGAAATACTGCCAGAATCCTTTTACAATTACACAGAAAGTAAAGACTGGTTAAGCCAAAATAGTGTATTACAAGCAGAAGATGATACTTTAATTGTGTCATTTTTAAATCAAAACATTATCGCAGAAATTAAATATCCAGAAATTGAATTCAACTGGATCATTGCAAATAGAGACGAATGGCCTAAAGAAGATGATGGACTCGGAGAAAAAATAATTGATTCTTCGGATAAAATTCCAACAAATCCATCTGATATAGAAGTCTTACCTGATCAGGATGATAACGCGTCGACGTTAGATATACTAGTGTACGATGATTATTTACATGAAAATGAAGCATACAATAGAGTTGTACAATACAGAATTAATCTTCCAGAAGAAAATTTAGAAGAAATTATATCATACTATGATGTGTTACAAAAAGATTATAATAGTCAGAGTAGTGCACACCTTTCATATGACAAGGCATCTGATAATGTTCTTGTACCATTTACGTTAGAAAGTGAAGAAAGTACTATATCTAAAATTATTGAGTTAAACCGTGTAAAAAATGAGAAAACATCGGAGATATATGTGCAAGGAATGAGCGAATTACGCGGACCAATTGACGGTATATATCGCTTACCGTTATTGTCTGAAGACTATGTAGTAGAAGTGCTTAGAGATGAAGAAGAGTAAAATAATTACACAAAAACAACGCCTGTAAAGCAGGCGTTGTTTTTTATTCATCTTCTAATTTAACGTATTTTAATTGTGCTTTACCAAACATATCTGCTGGCATTTCTTTCACACGGTCTTGTTTTACTGAAAGCTGAGTGTAGTGGTAAATTGGTGCAATTGGATAATCGTTTACAAATACCTTATGAGCCTCTTTGTTTAATTCGAGTCTTTTGTCTGGATCTGTTTCTGCAGCAGATTGATCAAGAAGATTTGCATATTCTTCGTTATGCCATCTTGTTTGGTTATTACCACCTAAGTTTTTGTAAATGTTTAGGAAGTATTCAGGATCATTAACATCTCCTGTCCAACCAAGACGTCCAGCTTGGAAATCGCCCTCACTTAATTTCTGTAAATACACTTGCCATTCGTTATTGTCTAACGTAGCATCGATTCCCAAGTTATCTTGCCAACCTTGTTGGATGTACTGCATACTTGCAGCATGTGCTTCACTTGTGTTGTAAGACAGGCTAATTTTTATATCTTCAGGACCATTTAATCCTAACTCTTCAATACCTTTGTTTAAAGCTTCTCTAGCTTCATCTAAGTCGTTAGATTCAAAGTATCCTGTAGGTCCTTCAAACCCTTTTACAGTCTGAGGTACTAACCCTGTTGCAGGAGTCTCTTCACCTTTTGTTACATTTTCGATAAGTCCTTCTCTATCGATTGCAATCGTTAAAGCTTTTCGGATATTTTTATTATTAATAAATTCTTCTTCAGTATTAAACACTAGCATATAAGTCGCAACTTGGTCTTGAACGTCGAGTTTATCTTCTTCTTTAAAACGATCAAGTGCGTTTAAATC
>DWXM01000023.1 GCA_019119225.1 Candidatus Nosocomiicoccus stercorigallinarum | reverse complement strand
TAAATTGTTTTCTTTGATGTACTCGTAACATGTTTGACTTGGTTGATCGAGTTTGCTTAAACCGATACATAATAGAATCGATAGAATTAAAGCAGTTCCTACAAATGCTTTTAGAAAATCTTTCATTAAATCACTCCGTTATTTCTTCTAATATCTCAGTCATATACTGCTTAGCTTTTTCATATTCGTATCTCACGAACTTAGGGCCTTTTGAATACTTGATTGATTCCATTCGCATATCTTTTTGAAAATTATCGTTGAAAAATGTCATTGATATTTCAAACATGTCACATAACGTTTGTTTAGAAACGAATAATTTCTCTACTTCTTTCACTTGTACATTCTTCACAAGAATCACTCTCCTCGTCCTGTTTTTAGGACATTTTCGACACGAAAAATATCCATACTCACATTCAAATAATCACACAGCTTACTCATTTCACGAATGTTAAAAGTCGAACCATTGTGATTAATCTTCTGTGAAAATAAACCTGGTGTGATGTCTAGTACTTGTGCCAAATCTCTGTTCTTCAGATTCTTTTCAACCATGATTATTTTAAGTGGTTTATTTGGTGGATTAACCGCCATGTGTTTTCACTTCCTTTCTGTCCTGTTTTTAGGACTGACTTAATACTATCACGACGAAAAATTGAAGTCAACAACTTTATTCAGATTTTAGGACAAAAGTTTGTATTATACGTTTACTTTTTAGGACATATAATGTATATTAAAGATAAGGAAGGTGTGAAAAATGGAGTTTAAAGATGTGTTCGATAAATTAATAACTGCGCACGGATATACTTATCGTGAATTAGCGATTCATTTAAATGCTAGGTATGAACCTAAATTCAGTAAATCAACGTTACAATCATGGCGTGAAGGAAATTCATATCCGTCTATTCACCATGCTAATGCCCTTGCTGATTTCTTCGATGTTTCATTAGATGAGTTAGCCGGAAGAAAAGAATTGCCAGAAAAAGCATTAAAAAATAATAGTAGTGATGTAATCGCAGCACACATTGAAGATGATGTTACTGATGAGGAAATGAAAGAAATACTTAATTTTATTGATTACATAAAACATAGAGAAAGGTAGGAGAATGATATGTTAACTAAACAAGAAAGAAAAGACATCTATAAATTGCGTGGAGAAATTTATGCAAATAATAAATTAATCGAAAAATCTGATTGGATTGTATCTAAACGTAAAAAGAAAAAGCTGTCCGAAAAGAATGAAGAGATTGATAAAAAATTAAACTATTATAGAGAGAAATATAACGATCCAAATATAGATGTAAAAGTATATGAAGAAGAAGTGAACAATTCAAAATGGACTAAAATTGGCGATGCAATGTATGACTTTGGTGACAATTTGGAAAAAACCGGGAAAAACATGGTGAAAACCGGTGCTAAAACTACTGCGATTACTTGGACACCTTTAATCTATGCAGGATATAAAACGGGTAAAATTGCTCTAGAAAAAGGAGAAACCCCTGAAAGTCAATTTGCTAATCTTATTAAAGAGTGTGAGAAAGCATATCAAAAAGACGAAATAGATGAAGAAACGTTAAAGTATTATATTAGAGATTATGCAAATAATCATTATCGAGAATAAGTGCTAAGGAGAATATAAGTGCCTGATAATTTTTACGATGAGAATAATATGGATCCTAAAGATAAAAAAGAACGAAACGGTTGCTTAAAATGGTTATTTTACGGATTTATCGCAATGGTTCTACTCGGAGCATGTGGTGCAGTTTTAGATGATGGAGAAAATAATAAAGATACCGTAAATGAACCTAAAACTGAAGAAGCTAGTAAAGACGATGAAACAAAAGAAGAAGAGAAAGAAAACTTAGAAGCTAAGAAAAAAGAAGAAAAAGAACGTAAAGAGAAAGAACGCAAAGAAAAAGAAGAACAAGAAGCTAAAGAAAAGCAAAAACAAGAAGAAGCTAAAAAGAAAAAAGAGCAAGAAGAAGACTCTAAAAACATTGCTCCTATTGGTCTAGAAGAAGTAACTGTTGCTAAATTTGTAGACGGTGATACAACGCGATTCTATTACAACGGTGAAGATGTTTCCTTTAGATACTTACTGATTGATACACCAGAAACAAAACACCCACGTGTTGGGCAGCAACCTTTTGGTCCTGAAGCTTCGGCAAGAACACAAGAGTTATTATCTAATGCGAGTGTTATAGAGGTTGAACATGATATTGGTGAAAAAGTAGATAAATACGATAGACATTTAGCTTACATTTGGGCAGATGGAGTTATGGTAAATGAAGTTTTAGTGCGTGAAGGTCTTGCACAAGTAAACTATGTATACCCTCCTAACACAAGACACTTAGACAGACTTAAAGAAGCTGAAAGATTGGCTAAAGAAGAAGGTTTAGGTATATGGTCACTACCACTACCTTTCGATGACGAGTCTTATAGCTCGAAGAGTCAATCACAATCAAGTGGTTCTAACAGTAGCGGTGGTACTAGTGGCAGTAGAAACTCAATAGATCATGGTGGCGGACAAAGTCCAGATATAAATTCCAACGCACCTACTTCATTCCAGAACTGTACTAAGTTGAGAGAATGGTATCCAAATGGTGTTGGTTCTGACCACCCTGCATATGCGCCTAAACATGATAGAGATAAAGACGGATGGGCTTGTGAACAATAATAAATATACGGGGTATTTATTACCCCCTTATATATTTTTAACATCTATACCGAACATACGTTCTCAAAAGGAGTGTCTTTATGAACTTATATGAGAAACTTGAAAACTTAATTCCAGGAATGAAAATCACTTACATGAACATGCCTGATAAATTGAAAGGACTGACTTGTCGTGGTGAGATTTATTTGAATACAAATTTAATAAACTACTATCACACCACCCCTATTCTAGCTGAAGAAATTGCGCACCATCTCACATCGAATGGAGATATTACAAACTATAAAAACATTAACAGTATGAAGCAAGAAGTTCTTGCTAGACGATATGCACACCGTTTAGTGATTCCGCTTCATAAACTCATTGAATGCTATGAATTAGGTATATGGGGAGATATTTATGAAATGTGTATGCACCTAGAAATAGATCGTTCTTATTTTAATAAAGTAATTGAAGAATATAAGAGAATATACGGATTGGAGGTTACACATAATGGTTATTTAATCAGATTTGAGCCATTAGAAATTATTAAAATATAACCTCTTTTGCGCCTATTAGACAAAGGAGGAATTCAAATGGAAATAATAAAAAAATCGAAAAGATACAACTATGTCTATCAATACAAAATTAAGTCTGGTAACTTTTGGGGATACAGATACACATATTATGATTTTAATAAGAAACGTCGAGAGATTACCCGAAATGGATTTAACTCTGAACGTGAAGCTTTCCAGCACCTTGTAGAAGTTCAAAATGATATAAATAATAATGAAATAACTGACGCTAGTATTACGGTTGCCGAATGGTATCAGTATCATATAGACATTAATAAATCTAACGCAGATGGAAGAAATGGGAATTGGTCAAGAAACACATTAATTAATAGACAATCGGTATTAGATTATTATATCAAACCGACTATCGGACATGTTAAATTATCTAGATTAACCTTATCACTTTACCAATCAGAATATATTGAGTTTCTTAAAACTAAACTAAGTGCGAATACAGTTAAGTTATATCACCGCTTCATGGTCATTGCATTGAATGCTGCAGTTAAACATAAAAAAATTAAAGAAAATCCCATATTAAATGCAACACTTCCAAATGATCGCGATGTTAAAAAAGATAAATTCATTAGTGTGGAAGAGTTAAAAACAATAACCGATTACGTTGAGCAGAAAGAAAATATAACTAATCTTACTGGTTATATGACCTTACTCTACACTGGCATGCGCGTTGGAGAATTACGTGCATTAAAGTGGAAGAATATAGATTTCGATACGAATATGATACAAGTGTATGCATCGTATAGTAACCAGGTGTATTCTTTAACAAAAGGAAAGAACAAACGCATCATTCCAGTGGATGAGTCTTTAATAGAACTACTAAAATCATATAAGAAATGGTGTGTAAAACGTCGCAGTGGTATGTTATCTGAAGAAGATTATGTATTTATTTCTGAGCAGACTGGTAAAATCATTGCAAGCACTCACTTTTATCAAGTCATGAAGCGTATTACTAAAGCAACTGGAATTAAAGTGAGTCCACACACGCTTAGACACACGCATTCAGCATTGCTTATTTCTCAAAACCAACCACTTAAAGCGATAGCTAAACGATTAGGAAATACTGAACAAGTTTTAAGTGAACATTACGGTCACGTCATCGACTCTGTGGATCAATCGGTTATGGAATCATTTAATGATGCTCTAAACTCTGTGGCAAAACCTGTGGCAAAACCAAAAGTAAGACATATCAAATAGCATAATATCAACGTTTATACAGTGTGTTGAGTACTACTCAAGATAAACGACTTAATTTCTACAATTACCCTACAAACGTTGTTAAATCAATGTTTGTGGGGTTTTTATTTTATATTAAATATTAACATAATACCCTTATTTACCCGTATTTATATTTAAGTTTGTGGCAATTTTGTGGGAGTTTTGTGGCAAAAATTAATGGGCGCAAAATAGATTATATTTAGCACTCACATAAGAATGTGGGTGTTTATTTTATGCAAATAAAAAAGACGACTTTCAGTAGTCGTCTTTCAATTCTTTTTCTGCATACTCGTTTAATATTTTAATTACACTCCAATTAGTATTATCTAATTTCGATTCGCTGCTTCTTAGCCTTGATATAAACGACTGACTAATTCCAGTATCTTGACTAATCTTGTAGCCGGTTATATTAGATTTCAAAAGATTGTTTATATTTTGCTCTACACGATCATTTATATTAGACATGCCAATGTATCACTTCTTGATTTTCGATTTGTGCGACTTCGTATGCTTCTTTATCGTCGCCCTCATATGCCATACCGCTTGCTACTAAATAGATATATCCTCTATTCGGTTCGTAGTACACGTCATATAGTGCGTTCTTACCTTCTGCTTCGTCCATGCTTTCTAGATCCTCGTTAATTAATTGGTTTAGTTTTTCTTT
>DWXM01000002.1 GCA_019119225.1 Candidatus Nosocomiicoccus stercorigallinarum | reverse complement strand
GTTGGGTTTGCTGCAACGATTGTAGGTGCTAGCCTTATTCCGGATATCGATACGGTATTAAAATTTAAAGACAACGCAACATATATTAAAAACCACCGCGGAATTACTCATAGTTTACCGTTTACGTTTGTGATATGGCCATTATTACTCGCGACATTATCAAACATATTATTTGGTTTAGATTTTTTTCATATGTATTTATGGAGTTTACTCGCTGTATTTTTACACGTGTTCGTTGATATATTTAATATGTATGGCACTCAAGCACTAAGGTTCTTTGATAACCGGTGGATTCAACTTGGTCTAATTAATACTATCGATATCCCAATAATGACATTACTCATATTACATTTAGTGTTATGGGGATTTGGCTTTAATCCAGTCACTTGGTTTTTCATAATTTACGGTATTATTGCTATTTACTATATCGTACGCGCATTATATAAACAGATGCTTATGAAAAAAGTCAGTCGACTACTACCTAACGATGAAATTTTACGACTATTTGTCATGCCGACTTTGAAATTCTTTGAGTGGCGTATTGCACTTGTCACTAAAGATAAGTTTATCGTCGGACGTGCGTTTAAAGCACAAGTTGTTATTTACGATGAATTTGACAAAATTGGACCACTTGAAAAAGATTTATATCAAATCGTTAAAGATAATAAAGACTTTAGAGCATTTAGTTATTTTTCAAGTATTTATAGATATGAGATTACTAAAATTGATGAATCACGATTTGAAGTGAGATATATTGATTTAAGATATTTAAAAAACGGTCATTATCCGTTTGTTTGTATTCTTATATTAAACAAAGATAACCAAACAATTGAATCTAGTTTTACAGGTTGGGTATTTTCTGAAGAAAAACTTCAACAAAAGATAGCTTAAAATAATGATCCCATTGAGATTCATCTCAATGGGATTTTTCTTTTTTCATATAAATATTTGATTTTGTATATAGTCTATAAAGTGCCATATATATTAGTGTCACTTCAGATAAGAATAATATATCGTTTGGAATTCTATTGGTAGACCAAGATACTTTCACTGCTGATAACTCAATACCATACACGATATAATAAAACGGGTTTAGCACAAGTATATTCTCTAAAATACTCGGTAAGTTTTCGCTAATATAAAATACCGGTGTTAGTAAAATTAAAAATATAAACAATAACACATCAATATATTTATATTTAAAATGTTGACGTAATTCAATATAAAAAATTGTAAATGGAATGATTAATATCATACCAAGTAGTACGTAATATCCTAAAGAAAAGATACGTAACATAAATTCTGTCGTTTTAATCGATAAAATTGCACTATAAATAATAGTAAATAATAAATAAATGACTGTTTGAAATACGATTGTTGGAATAACGCGTAAATATATTGGTATATAGTTCATTTTAATAATCGAATCTTTTCTATTGATTTCATAGTAATTTAAAATTGTTGAACTATATAGCCAAACTGCAGCAGTTAGTCCTATCACGATATACGTAATTCTAGTCATTTGACTGGCACTTAAAAATGACAAACCAACTGCTAGAATAATCGCAAAGAAGATATAAATAAATGTCGGTATTAAACTTTTTACTACATTACGGCCTTTAAATGTAAATGTTTTTCGCCATAAGTAACTTATTTTGTCATTCATATACTCACCTATCTACTCACATAGACCCATGTATTATTTGGTGCGTCATATAACACAAAGCCACCATCTGTTTTATAAATTTTATAATCTTCTTCTATATTAAACGCTTTTTTAATTTCTTTTTCGCTTGATCCACTCGTAATAATTCCAATAACAGTACCTTTATCGATTAAAAATGTAATATCTGTATTATCGACAGTTGCCTTATAATCGTTAATATCTGATAGAGTAAAATCACTCTCAATGTTGTCTACTGGTTGATTTAAATAATTCGCATAAAACAAATGATTATCTAAATAATCGTCACTCATATACTGAAGCATCGCGTCATAATCAATCGTTTCAAACATACTCGACGGATTAAATAATAATACATCATCATTAGAAACCGTTTCTTCGTTACTACCTATACGAACATTTAGTTTATTTTTTTCGGTTTCAGTCACTTGAATTAACGCATATTTTGGAAATATTTGATCTTGTAATTTTAAATCATCTTTTAGCACAAAACCATAACGTAGTCTTTCAACTTGAACGTCTTCTTCAGTATCTTCAGCAACTTCTACAAATGGATGTTCTTCTTTTGTAAATTCGAAATCCATAATGACTAATAGATATGACAGAAGCATTGTAAAAAAGACAACGAACGCGATAATTAATTGCTGAATGTTTAATTCATCAATAAACGATTCGCTTTTACGGTTTCGTCGTTTTAAACCATGCTTAAAATTCGATGGTTCGTACATCCGTTCTTTCCATTCTAAATCAAACAGTGCTTCTTCATCGACACTACGAATTTGCGAGCGTTTTTTCATATAATCATTGTATACTTGACGACCCTTTTGAACTGTTCCTTCAAATCTCATTTGACCATAGCTTAGCCAAACGAAATGGTTGGCGAGCTTTTCAATAGGCTCAAATTTAGATTCTAATAAAAATACACCGTGTTCTTTTTCTTCTAACGTGTTGATGATTGACTTTAATCGATTAAACCCGTCATCGTTTAAATATCTGAAAAAGTTATTATATAGCGTAATATCTGCTTGAATCTCTGAAGAAATTTCAAGTAAAACAACGGCAATGTCTTGTCTAGATAACTGATCAACCGATTTTTCCCAGTAGTTAAAAAAGATAGGGTGTCTCTTTAAAATATCAAGTGAAACTTTCACATCTTTTTCAGTCATAAACTCTTCTAGTATTTCTACAACAAATATATGTAATGGCTTTTTATTTAATATATGATCTTCAACGTCTAAACTTAAAAAAGATACATCATACTTTACCCGACCGAGATCAGGCTTTAAGTGTCCGGCAAACACATTTTTAAGATACTTTAAAGTAGAATATTCACCTAGTATACCAAGGACTTCCCCTCGATATAGCGTCGTATTTACATCTTTTAATATAAGATGTGTTGGCTTTAAAAAGAACTTCGTTTCTTTCGTACGTTCTTTTTCCTGATAAACGAGCCCTGTAGATTTATGGAGAATGATATCTTGCATTATCTTTTATCTAGCTGTAATAGACTGACTGGAATCGCAGTCTCTGGCTCGTCTCCACCAATATAAAAGCCCCACGCAAAAATCCCTTTTAAATACTCCACTTTAAAGTAATGATCTTCGTTTGAAATCACTTTGTAGATTTTACCTGGTTGAATTAACGATAAATCGACCATATAACATTCTGCAATTAACGCTTGGCGTTCTAAAACATGATACTCATTAACAACGCCCATCATTTCAGCTTTACGCATTTTTTCTCGTGTTTCTTGAATATAGCGTTCTAATTCAACCCTAGTCATCGTACTAAAATTCATATTCAATTCCGCCTAACTTCTCATTGATTTGATCATAGCTAAACCCACGTCTTAATAGTGCTGCCGTCACTTTTTGTTTTAGTTGAAAGCCTTCGTGCTTTCGTTTTAATCTATTATAATATTTTTCAAATTCTTTCTCAAAATAATCTGTGTCGTCAAAGTGGATATCATCTGGAATAAGTTCAAAATTTTCACTTGTATATCCGTCACGTACTAACTTTTGTTTTAACTTCATTGTGAAGTGATTTGACGAGCCTTTATATTTTTTTAATTCTTTTTGAGTAATTCTTTGAATTCTTTCATTATCGACTTTTTCATTGAAATGCTCAACTTCATTTATAATAATATTTTCATCGATATTTTTTTCAAATAATTTTCTTTCAAGATGTTTCGGACCCTTATCAGTCGTGTTAAATATCGTATTATTTAAACTTCTCGCATAGTGCTCATCATCGATATAGCCTTCTTTTTCTAATCGATCAGTTGTTTTTTTAATTACATCATTACTATAAAACTCGCTTAAATTATCAATAATTTCTTGTTTTGATCTTATTTTATACGATATATATTGAATCGCTCGAATATATGCGCGGTCGTATTCAATAGAAGTTTTAATTTCTTTTAATGTTTCTTCGTCAATTTCACGATTAGGTAATAACTCGTACTTGACGAGTGATTCTTCGTGTACTTTTAGTTTTGACTGGTCGCTAAAATATACATCGTAAAAATTGTTTTTTAATTGAACGACACGCTCTACTTTCATAGTTTCCTCCTAAAAGAGTTGTTTCTCAATATATTCCGCAAGTTCTTTCGTATGTTCAAGTCTTTCTTTACGTCTATTGACACGTATTTCAGCAGTATCATATAAGAACTTTAAAGTTTCTGAATCGCATTCAATTTCCGGCACTTCTAACGGCTTATTATTCTCGTCAACAGCAACGAATGTCATAAAGCAAAACCCTGTTAAAATCTTACCTTCTTCAGAATGATTCTCACGTGACACTTTTACCATAATCTCCATTGAAGATCGTCCCGTATAAGTCACAACACCTTCTAATATAACAATGTCACCGAGTTCAATTGGTCTTAAAAAATCCATTGAGTCGATTGAAGCAGTAACTGTCTGTGCCCCAGAGTGACGTCTTGCGGTAATTGCTGCGATATCGTCAATTTGAGACAGTAACATTCCACCAAACATCGTATTGTAGTTATTTGTATGTTGTGGGAAGACGATAGCTGACTTTACTGAATATGATTCTGACATTTTCTTTTTCATCGTTACACCTCTAAATGATTTAAATGAATTAAGTAAAAAAAGAGGAGATCATCATCTCCTCCACTCTTTTGTATTATTAAATTTTACGATTTAATGCTTCTTCTCTTGTATCTACAACTAGTGCGTCTTCACTATTAAATGCTTGTGCTAAGAAATAGAAAACTACACCGCCGAATCCTAATACAGCGACGACAGTAATCGAAACAGCAATTAAAATACTTAACGTCATTCCAAAAAATCCGAATGAGAACATAGCTTTTACCTCCGAATCATTACTTTCCTATACTATTATTATAATACCATACTTTAAATAGTGTGGGATAGACTTTTTAAATACTCCAGTCTCCATTTTTAAAGATTTGAATCTCTTTACCATCTTCAGTAATCCCTATAATATCTGTATCGCTATTACCAATCATAAAATCTACATGCGTAATTGAATCGTTAATACCAATTTCACTTAATTCTTCACGTGACTTTTCTTTACCGTCTTTTACGTTAAATGCATACCCACTACCGAGTGCGATATGGCATGATGCGTTCTCGTCAAATAACGTATTGTAAAATAGTGTATTTGTATTACTGATTGGTGAATCATAAGGAACGAGTGCGACTTCACCTAAGTAACGTGAACCTTCGTCAGTCTCTAAAATATTTTCTAAAATTTCGTAACCAACTTCCGCTTCAAAATCGATTACTTTTCCATTTTCAAACGTTAATTTAAAGTTATCGATAATGTTCCCGCCGTGTGATAACGGTAAAGTATTACTGACATAACCATTAACGTTATTTCTGTCTGGTGCGGTAAATACTTCTTCAGTTGGCATATTTGCCATAAATCTGCGACCTGTTGAATCGACACTTGATGCGCCAGCGAATAAGTAGTCTTTAGGTAAGCCAATTGTTAAATCTGTACCTTCAGAAACAAATCTTAATGATTTTAAGTTCGCATCGTTTAAAATATCAACTTTTTCATGCAATGTTTTATCGTGCGTATCCCATGCTTCTACTGGATTGTCTTGATCTGCACGAACTGTGTAAAGAATAAGGTCTAATAGCTTTTCAAATGCAACTTCTTCTGTTTCATCTGGATATACAAGTTTTGCCCAGTCTACTGATGGATATCCAGCAACGCACCATGAGTGGAAATCTGATTGAACACGTGCTGAGAAATCTTTCATCGCTTTACCTGAAGCGATTTGCATTTCTCTAAGTTTCATCGGGTCAATCCCTTTAAGTAATTCTGGTGAGCTTGAAATGATGCTTAAAAATCCTGCATGCTCATCACTATAGTGCATACGTTCTTCAACAGTCCATGGGTGAATAGTTGCGAGTTCTTCAGCTGTCTGATTTTCAGCGTGTAATCTCGTTAATGTATCATCTGTTAACTTTACAACAACTTCACTAGCACCTCTGTCATACGCAACGCGCGTAACTTCACGAACGAGTTGTAAAGCATCTGTAGAAGCGGATACAAATAAACGTTTGCCTTCGTTAATATTGACACCAACATCTACGAGTAATTCAGCATATTTTGTAAGTTTTTCTTCGACTGCCATTATGTATACTCCTTTACTTTTTTAATTTACCAATTTCATCGATAATCATCGTTTGTTCTTTTGGTGAGATTTGTTTTTGCTTTGTAATATAACTATGATATTCTTTCAATTCTTCAAGCTTATCATCTGGAAACTCTTCGTTACTTAAAATACCTTTATTAACGACGTTAAGTCCTTCTTCGATTTCTAGTAACATTTGTTTTTTATCCATAAATCTGTCTCCTTAGTATTCAAGGTTATAACGTTTAGTTTACCAAATTTAAGCGAAACATGTCGATTTATATTTTATTTCGTTTAAAATTTCGCTAAAATGGATATATCTATTATTGATAAGCAAAAAAGGAGACGATTTATATGAAAAACAAGCTTGTACCTGCGATTCTTTTAGGCGCAGTTGTCGGTGGACTTGTCAGCCTTGCTGATAAAAATACACGTAACAGTGTAATCAACACTTCTAAAAAAACAATTGATTATGCGAAAAATCCAGACGAATTAAAAAATCAATTTGCTTCAAACTCTAACGAACCATCTAAATTCGATGAAATTAAAGAAGAAATTCTTTTCTGGAAAGATACGTTCGAAGAAATTCGTCGTAATAACCCAGAACTTGAAGAGTCATTAAAAAATGCTAAAGAAATTTTTGATAAAAATAGAGATCAAAAACATTTACAATAATGCGTAAGGGCGTCTCTAGACGCCCTTTTACTTTATAAAGGGGGAATGTTTGTGAGTAAAGAGTCAAATCGCGAACGTAATATAGATTACTTAAACGAATTAAAACACGGTGACGACTACAACAAAGAACATAAGTCACAAGGCAATAAAGCTGAAGAGGCAAGCAAACACGACGATTATAGAACTGAACAAGAAAACGCAGAAAAAGATTACGAAGACAAAAAAGAATCAGATGAAAAATCTAACGACAAGAAGCAAAAGGAACTTGTTAAGGACTTAGAAAAAGAACAAAAAGAAGATAATAAAAAACATGAATATTTCGTTGGATACCAAACATTCCAGTCCATCGTTCCAAAGCCAGGTGAAAATGTTTACGTATCTAAAATTAATAAACCTGCGAAAGTTAAAGATGATGCTGGATTCATTGGTAAACTTTTATTCCAGTTTAATAAAGACAACACAACAGGAATGGCTGCACAACTGGCGTATTATTTATTACTATCAATATTCCCAGCGTTAATCTTTTTATTAACGATTGTTCCATTATTTAATGTCGATCAGTCTCAGTTTACAGATTTAATTAATGAATATGCACCTTCAGAAATTTCTGGAATGCTCACAGTAATTTTAAATGACGTGCTATCAAGTAGTTCCGGTGGTTTACTTTCTATCGGTCTATTATTAACACTTTGGTCTGCTTCAAACGGTATGAACCAATTAATGAGTGCATTTAACGTTGCGTATGATATCGAAGATAACCGTAACGGTATTGTATCACGTTTATTATCAGTTTTATTTACACTTATTTTAGCTCTTGGAATTGTTGGTACTTTCGTATTAATGATTCTCGGTAACCAAATCGGAGCGTTTGTTTTTGGTAGTATAGGTGCTTCTGGTCAATTTAAATTTGTGTGGAATTTAGTTAGTAACTTGTTACCAGTTATTCTCGTATTTGTATCGTTCTTAATCGTATACATTTTCGCTCCGAATATTAAAACAAAGATAAAAACAGTATTACCAGGTACAATTACTGCAACAATTCTTTTCATTGTTGCATCTGTAGGATTTAGTTTCTACGTTTCTAACTTCAGTAACTACTCTGCAACTTATGGTAGTATTGCTGGGGTAATCATCTTAATTTTCTGGTTATATATTACGAGCGTTATTTTAATTTTAGGTGCACAAATCAACGCAATTAAACATAAAGAACATTTTGAAGTTAATGAGAATGGATATAAGGATAAGGTTGAAAAAGCATGAATTTATTAGAAACATTATTAAAAAACAACGAAGAATTTGTAAACAACAAAGACTATTTGAACTATCAAACGTCAAAAACACCAGACAAAAAAGTGCTGATCGTCTCTTGTATGGACTCTAGACTAACTGAACTCACATACAAAGCGCTCGGACTTAAAAATGGTGATATTAAACAAGTTAAAAATGCGGGAGCGATGATTACACACCCGTATGGAAGTACAATGAGAAGTATACTCGTTGCAGTATATATGCTCGGTGTTGAAGAAGTGATTATTATGGGTCACACTGATTGCGGGTTCGGCGCATTAAAACCAGAACCAATTTTAAGTGAAATGAAGTCACGTGGGATTAGTGATGACGTCATCGACACGTTAATGCACTCAGGTATAGATGTTGTTGACTGGTTACAAGGATTTGAGAGCGTAGAAGAAAGTGTCAATGAAAACGTCAAAGTCGTCAAACAACATCCTTTAATGGATAAAAAAGTACCGGTACATGGACTCGTCATGAATCCAGATACTGGCGCAGTTGAAGTAATTCATAAAGACTATTAAATTAAAACACTTAAGGGAATACCTTAAGTGTTTTTTGTAAAAGTATCTTTCAAATTCATCGAAACCATACTTAAATCATTATTCAACTTCAGTAAGTAATACTGGACCTTCTTTTGTGACCATAACTGTATGTTCTTTTTGCGCAACATAACTGCCATCTTTTGTTTCAAATGCCCAGTCATTTTTACCTTCAGAAACGAGTGTCGCTTTCGTTGAGATAAACGGTTCAACAGCAATTACCATACCTTCTTTAAGGATCGTCTTATCTGACGCATCGTAGTAATTTAGTACGTGTTGTGGTTCATCATGTAAACTATATCCAACCCCGTGACCTGTTAAGTTCTTAATTACTGTCATATTATTTTTACGTGCTGTATTATGCACTGCACGGCCAATTTGAGAAAGTTTCGCGCCTGGTTTTACTTTTTTCATTGCCGCTTCAAATGCCATATCTGCAACATCGATCACTTTTTGTTTGTTTTCATCATCTGCTTCACCTGCTACAAATGATAAACCAGTGTCTGCATAAAAACCGTCTTTCATTGCAGAAACGTCGACGTTTACAATATCACCGTCTTTAATGACACGTTTACCAGGAATACCGTGCGCAACTTCTTCGTTAATACTAATACATGTATAGCCAGGGAAGTCGTATTCAGTAATCGGTGCACTTTTCGCGCCGTACTTTTCGAGTAATTCGCCTGCAAAGTTATCAAGTTCTTTTGTCGTCATTCCAACTTTTGCGTAATTAATTGTTTCTTTTAATACACGTCCACATATCTGACCGATTTCTTTTAAGCCTTCAAGTTCTTTATCAGTTTCAACTATCACAATAAACCCTCTCTTTTTTCGATATTTATATAGTATAACAAACTACACTCTATTTTAAAAAATCATAAATTGTCATATTTCGATAGGCTCGCTTCTCAAGTTCTGACACAGTGACTCCAATTAAACGTATGGGTATGGATGGATTTTTTAGTTCGTAATATAAGTGATGCGCAACTTCATATATTTCATCGGCACTATAAATCGGATTACTTGTACCTGTTTGTTTGGTGTGAATTGAAAAATCTTCATGTCGAATCTTTACAGTGACAACTCTACCGCACAACTTTTTATCATCTAACCGGTGGGATACTTGTTCTGATAGATTTTTTAATACTCTAATCATTTCCTCGTCGTCATTTCTATCATAACTAAACGTCGTTTCTTTACCAATTGACTTACGCTCACGATCATAATCGAGTTGATTTGTTCCGATACCTCTTGCTTTTTCGTAAAGACTTCTCCCTCTTTTACCAAAATGATGAATTAAAAAGTTCTCATCTTGGTCATATAAGTCTTGTCCATTAAAAATTTTAAGTCGATGCATTTTTTCTTCAGTTACTTTACCGACACCTGGAAAATCCCCAATGTCTAGTTCCATTAAAATATGATGGACATTCTTATAATCAATAACAGTTGTACCACTTGGTTTATTCATACCAGAAGCGAGTTTCGCAAGATATTTGTTGTATGAAATTCCGCTACTTGAAGTAAGTCCAGTCTTTTCAAAAATATCGTGCTGAATTTGTAAGGCAATTTGTTTGGCAGGACGCTTTTTATTGACGAGGTGCGTAATATCTAAATATGCCTCATCTAAACTTAATGGTTCAACGATATCCGTGTACGATAAAAAAATATCCATAATTTGACTCGAGACTTCACGGTAACGATCAAATCGTGCCCTTAGATAAATACCATCTGGACACAGTTTATGTGCGCGGCTGATTGCCATCGCACTATGTACGCCGTATTTACGTGCTTCATAACTCGCAGTCGACACAACCCCACGGCTAAAAGACCGACCACCAACGATGACCGGTTGACCTTTCAGTTTTGGATTATCATGTTGTTCAACTTGTGCATAAAAAGCATCCATATCAATATGAATAATACGCCGCTCCATTTTTATCACCATTATTATTATATCAAAAAACGAACATTTGTTCTAAATTTAAATTCTCATACTACTCGCTATAATAGTATTAGGAGGAATCACTATGATTATTATCGGTGGTGGTATTATGGGCATGTCAATTGCCTACCACTTACAACAACATACAAATACTATTGTCTACGACAGACAAGATGAGGGACAAGCTACTCAAGCATCTGCTGGTATTATTTGCCCGTGGGTTAGTCAAAGACGAAATAAGCTATGGCTAGAAATGGTCACTCAAAGTGCTGCGTATTATCCGAAATTTATAGAAAAACTATCAAGAGAATCAGGGATTGATCCAGCTTTTAAACAAAATGGTGCGTATATATTATTTGATGACGATAAAAAATATCGTAAAGCATTGAAGCGTATTAAAAATAATAACGAAATTTATCGAGAAATGATTTCTGTTTCAGAAAATAAAGATGTTAAAGATCTAAATAGTGAGTACTATAATATATTCGTTGAAGGCGGTGGACAAGTTAAAGGTGAATCGCTACTTGAAGCATTAAAAGAAGCCTATTTAAAGTCTGGTGGCACAATTAAATATGAGGAATATAATGAGAAAGATGACGATTTCAAAATTTATGCAACAGGAGCTTACGGCCGGGAGCAGTCGTTCGAACCAAAAGTAAGTCATCAAAAAGCGGAAATTTTACACGTAAAAACAAATGGAAATTTTGAAAATTTACCAGTCGTTATGCATAGAAGTCATTACATCGTTAATTTAAGTAAAAATCACTTCGCAGTTGGTACAACACATATCGATACAGAAAGTTTTGACGTCACACCCACAAAAGAAAACATGGGGTATTTACTTAGTGTATTTCATGAATTTTATCCTCAAATTGAAGTTGTAGATAAATTTATGAAAGTTGGCCTAAGACCATATACAAGAGACTTTTTACCATTTTTAGGGTATATCGATGAAAAAACATTCGTCGCAAACGGACTCGGCTCGAGCGGTTTAACAGCTGCACCATTTTTAGGTAAAGTGATTTCAGATACACTTCTATTTAACGATGCAGAGTTAGATATCGAAAAATATAGTTATTTATAAATAAAAATGAGCTGATAATTTTTATCAGCTCATAAAAAATTGAGTCGTCACAATAGCTGCATATATTACTGCAACTATATTTAATAGTAAAGCACCAACGGCCCACTTGTCTTTTCTTTCTCTAAAGCTTGTCCAACTAAATAATAGTCCAAGTACAACGATTAAAATAGTTAGAATCCAGCCATAATCATTTCCCATAATGATTGGCAAAAATATTCCGGTAATTGGGATTATAAAACTTAAGATTAATAAATACATGATGACACCCCTAAATCTTGTACAAGTACTTTTTCAAGCTAACGGATTCTCTCTTATATAACTTGAACATAAAGTACATCATAAAAAGTAAGCTTTCTTCAATTTCTAACGTATGATCATTAACTACGATTTCATCTTCAGTAATACGTCCGATAGTCACACCATCTTTGACCATTTCAAGCGTATTTGCCACACGTTCTGTTAGTGAATAGTTAGAATTATGAATCACACCGTCCACTCTAAAATTCATAAGATTATGTATTTTTCGTTCTTTAAATTTAAATTTTTCATTATCAGTATAGAGTTCGTAATGTGCGATATTCATATCTCTAAAACGACGTTGTCTTAAGCCTAAAAAATATGAATTCCCATTTTCATATTGAAAAAGAAAACTATTTTCATTATCAAAATTTTTTCTTGGATTAAATAATAGTTCCCCAACCTTTTTACCCGCTTCATTGCAAATATAGACGTGACTCTCGCGGTGACGTCTTTCAACTTCAAAATAATAGTGCTTCATGAACGCCACTCCTTATTTTTAATTTAAAATAGTTAATCTTAGTGTGTTTTTAAATATTTTGCAGCGATTTCTAGCATATCAACATTTAAGTGATACATCTCACCAATTAAATTGAATACTGCATCTTCAGACAGTACACCTTGTTCGATGTCGTCGTATTCATCAGTCGTATTTGAAACTTCAAGATCATCTAGATATTCCTGGCTACCATAATAATCCTTCAGTGCATTATAATCCTCTAAATTCTCTTCGAATTTTTGAAGAATTTCTTGCATCTCTTCTTTTAAGTCTGCACTACGATTTAAAATCTCTTCAAAACGAATGACATCTTTTTTCATAAAAACACACCTTAAATAATAGAATTAATTTAAGTATACCATTTAGGTTGAGAGAATTCTTCAATAAATTCGGGGAACTGATTGCTTTTTTATCCGTTCGTTAACGCAAATCGTGTCTGCGTTAAAAGGGTTGTGTTTTCGTTGACAATTAAAGCTTTTGCGTCAACATATCTCACAACCCGTTCACGCAAAAAGCGTTTATGTTAAATTAAATTTATTTCTTTAATACAACTGGCCTTTGCGTAAAAGAACTTCTCATTATTTTAACAAGATGAAAAGCCAGACTGCTCTTAAAGTTATTCAGGTACTTTATCTACAGTTAGTTCGAGGAAAAATCCGTTCGTTAACGCAAATCGTGTTTGCGTTAAAAGGGTTGTGTTTTCGTTGACAATTAAGACGTTTATGTCAACGTATCTCACACCTTGTTCACGCAAAATGCGTTTATGTTAAATTAAATTTATTTCTTTAATACAACAAGCATTTGCGTAAAAGAACTTCTCATTATTTTAACAAGATGAAAAGCCATACTACTCTTAAACTCATTCAATTTCTTTATCTACAGTATAATGAACAGATCGACCATTACCTAAACGCTTAAAATTCTTCTTTAACAGTTTTCTATAGTGATATTTTGAAATTTTGCCCCCTGTAAAATTATATAGACTAGAAATCGTTAATTTCTTCTCGGGAAATAGCGTATGAAAGTCAAAGATTGCTTGAAGGACAACATCTTCAATAGAAGTCTTCTTATAGCATTTTGGACATTCATAGTATGTACGGTTATTCAAAACAAGTTCTCCACCGTCATCTTTACAAAATATAGACTTTTTTAGACTGTCGTATGAATAGTCGATGTGAAGTCTGCGCTCTTCGAGATGCATAAATTCGTCTAAACTATTTACAAATTTCATTGTATTTTCATCTGCATGACGGTACGTTAGGCATAACTCATTTAAAAATTTAGGAAGCTGACTCCGCATTACGATATTTATATTTCGTGGAGCTTCATATAAATGAAAATCTTCACCAATAAATACAACGTACCTTTTTATCGGTATATGAATATCAATTCTCTTAAATAACCGCTTCAAAAGAATTACTGTATTATCTAGTTGATCAATCGGTGATTTTATTTTATCTCTATATTTCGT
>DWXM01000022.1 GCA_019119225.1 Candidatus Nosocomiicoccus stercorigallinarum | reverse complement strand
AAAAGACTTAGTTTTTACTAAGTCTTCTAACAATCATACATCTGTACTTTTGCCTCTTTAATCCAAATAGGCAGTCGTTCTCGTAGGGATTCAAAACCGTATTCTTCAGTTTCTTCTATAATTTCTAAGATCGATCGCTCTTTCTTTTTCTTACTTTTTCTTTTAAAGTATTCATTTTCTTTTAAAGTCAGATTTAATTTTCCATCCCTATCGTTTACACTGATTATTTTACACTTAACAATCTGCCCTTTAGAAAGATAGTGATGAATATTTTGTACAAAATCATCCATCACTTGTGAAATGTGAATTAACCCATCTACACCATCTACAGTTTTGACAAAAGCACCGTATGGTCGTACGTTTGTTACTTTCACTTTAACAAATTGACCTGCTCGGTATTGTTTTGTCACAAAAAAACCCCACTTCATTTAACACTTCATAATAGTAGCATATTTCAAGCGGGGCTTCCATTTATTGTATTTACTTATATGTTTTATCGTGATCGTCTTGATCTATTTTCTTCATGACTTCTTCTTCAAACTCTTTCGCACGTTGTGCTTCGGTTTTAGAATATTTTCTAATTAAAACAAACACTACATATGCGAGTATAATACAAACAACAAGAGTAATAAGTCCTGGTATATACTCTGTTTTATCTTCTGGAAAATAGAGAAATTCCATCATAGTCATTCACACACCTTTACAACTATTAGTATAACAAATCGTGCGTATATTAAATGTAAGAAAATCTGACGAATTTATGTCAAAAAAAGAGGCATATGCCTCTTTTAATTATTGAACTTCAATTGTTTCAATTTTTACGTCTTCTACTGGCTTATCCATTGCACCAGTCTCAACGCTTGCGATTTTGTCTACAACGTCCATTCCTTCAATTACTTGACCAAACACTGTGTGACGATTATCTAACCAAGGTGTACCTCCAAGTTCTGCATACTTTTCAATAATTTCCTCAGGATAACCCGCACCTTCTAATTGACCGAGCATTGTACTTGGTACACGACTCGCTTCAACAATGAAAAATTGTGAACCATTCGTATTTGGACCACGGTTTGCCATTGATAATGCACCGCGGAAGTTAAATAACTCTTCGTGGAACTCGTCTTCAAAGTCTTTGTCCCAAATACTTTCTCCACCCATACCAGTACCAGTTGGGTCTCCACCTTGAATCATAAAGTCTTTAATAATTCTGTGGAAAATTTGTCCGTCATAGTAACCGTTCTTAGCGTGTGTGACAAAGTTCTCTACGGTTTTAGGTGCTTTATCTGTAAACAGGCGTGCTTTAATATCTCCATGATTTGTTTTAATTAAGACACTATTTTCAGCATCTAATACATTTGTATCAACTTGTGAAAAAGCCATTTATTGTTCCTCCAATATTATTTTTAATTTCAATCATAATAATGTATGATAGAAAACTACTTTTTTTCAACAGTAATTATAGAACATATTGTCTACATTTAAAACAGATATTAATTCATGTATAATAAAGTCATATAATTGTGCGAAGGAGGTTAAGGTGTGACGTTATTACATTTTTTCATATTATTACCATTATTAGCTGCAGTAGCTATTGGAATAATATATAAATTTCAAAAAAATATTCACCTCGGATGGTTTGTATTACCCGTACCATTCGTTATTGTGTCTTATTTATTTACGTTAATACCTAACATACAGAGTGGATCAAACATTTACAAACCGTTAAATTTTATGCCTAGAATCGGTATGAACTTTGATGTATACATAGATGGTCTTGGTTTACTTTTTGCAATTTTGATATCCGGAATCGGTACACTAGTTGTACTTTACTCAATCGGATATCTCTCACAAGATGAAAAACTCGGTAACTTTTACATCTACTTATTAATGTTCATGGCAGCTATGCTCGGTGTCGTCATGATTGATAACGTTTTAATGATGTATATGTTCTGGGAACTGACATCTATATCTAGTTTCTTATTAATTGCGTTTTGGACGACAAAAGAAAAGTCCACATACGGCGCCCAAAAATCGATGTTAATTACAATGTTTGGTGGATTTATGATGCTCGGTGGGTTTATCCTACTCGGCTCGATTACAGAGTCTTATAGTATTCGAGAAATGATTCAATCCTCAGACTTAATTGCATCGAGTGGTGTCGGTACACTTGCAGTAATTCTTATTTTATTCGGTGCATTTACTAAATCTGCACAGTTTCCGTTTTACATCTGGCTACCAGATGCGATGGAAGCACCAACACCAGTAAGTGCGTACTTACACTCTGCTACGATGGTTAAAGCTGGTTTATATTTAGTCGCTCGCTTTACACCTGTATTTATGTGGAGTACAACATGGGTAAATACAATTCTTATCGTCGGTTTAATTACACTTCTGTGGGCATCATTTAACGCTGTAATAAAAGATGATATGAAAGCTGTACTCGCATTCTCAACAGTGTCTCAACTTGGTTTAATAATGTCATTACTTGGAGTCGGAGCCCTTGCGGTCACTGCAGGTTTTAATGAAGAAATCTTTACAGTAGCTGTAATTGCTGCAGTGTTTCATATTATTAACCACGCAACATTTAAAGGTTCGTTATTCATGGTGACTGGAATTATCGATCACCAAACAGGTACGAGAAGTATTAAACGTCTCGGTGCGTTATTAACGATTATGCCAATTAGCTTTACGATTACGTTAATTACTGCGTTTTCAATGGCAGGACTACCACCGTTTAACGGATTTTTATCAAAAGAGTTATTTTTAGAAGCAATGTTTGAAATCTCGCAGTCAAACGTCAGTTTCTTAAGTGCAATTAGTGTATTGTTCCCGCTACTTGCGATTGTTGGTAGTATATTTACATTTGTTTACTCAATGAAATTATTATTCGGTGTATTTACAGGTGAAAGTTTTGATACACCAAAAGAACCTAGTGAAGCACCTGTACTTATGTTAATTTCACCAGCAATTTTAGCATCACTCGTTGTGATTATAGGTCTATTCCCAAATATCTTATCAAATACGATTATTAGTCCAGCAGCGAGTGCAATTTTAGATCGTCAAAACTTTGTCGACGTTTCAATTAGTTTTTGGCACGGTATAACGCCTGCACTACTTTCTACAATATTAATTGTATTAGTCGGCGCAGTGCTATATTACTTTAGAGATAGTTGGGCATTTGTTTACAACTATATTAAAGAAGCATATACACTTAATAATTTATACGATCAGTTACTTAAACAAAGTACGTATTATTCAAATAAAGCAACACAGTCATTATCGACAGGATTTTTAAGAACTTATCTATTATATATATTCGGGTTCTTCGTCTTATTTAACTTTATGACGATGTTTAGAACAGGTTTAAATTTAGATTTAAGTGATCTTGCACCGATTGGAATTCAAGAAGTGATTTTAGTATTCGTTATTTTAATCTCTCTTGGAATTATTATGATGACAAAATCACGTATGGTAAGTATTATTATGCTCGGTGCAGTTGGGTTTAGTATGGCATTATTCTTCGTGTTCTTTAGAGCACCAGACTTAGCACTTACTCAACTTGCGATTGAAACAGTTACGACGACACTATTCTTAGTTTGTTTCTATCACTTACCTAAAGTAAGTAAGTTACCTGAAACGCGTCAATTTAAGTTAACAAACTTTGTCATTGCTGTATTGGTTGGATTAGTATCAATTTTAATTGGCTTATCTGCATATAGTCATAGAATTTTTGATTCGATTTCTGAGTATCATATCGAACATGTTTATGATCTTGCAGCTGGTAAAAACATGGTAAACGTTATTCTCGTTGACTTCCGTGGTTACGATACAGTATTCGAAACCGTCGTATTCGCGATTGCGGGTATTGGAATTTACATTTTAATGAGAATGACGAGCCGTAGAAAGGATGATGGAAATGAAGAGCACTCTTAAAAGGGCTGGCTATAAAGCACTCCAAAGACAGATGAATGATGTGCATTTACAATTCATTTCTAAAGTCGCATTTTTCATCATCACGATGTTTAGTTTCAACTTATTCTTCGCTGGGCACTATACACCTGGTGGAGGTTTCGTTGGTGGTTTACTGATGAGTTCTGCAGTATTACTACTGCTTATCGCTTACGACATTAAAACTTTAGAAAAGATGTTACCTATTCCACTAAAATTTCTCATTTCACTCGGACTGTTATTTGCGCTTGGTGTCCCGTTATTTTTAATGATATTTGGAAAACCACTTTTCACACATGCATTAACAGATATTTCGGTTCCGATTTTAGGTGATATCCACATTCACTCCGCAGTGTTTTTTGACCTTGGAGTATTTTTAGTCGTATTCGGAGCAACGATACTTATTTTAGTATCTGTTGGAGGGGTGAAAGATTAATGGAATTTATAATGATTATTCTTTCTGGTGTTTTAATCGGTTGTGCGACATATTTAATTTTATCTAAAAGTGTTTTAAGAATTATTATTGGTACATCCGTATTATCCCACGGTATTCACTTAATGCTCCTTACAATGGGACAGTTAAAAAGAGGTAATGTTCCAATTTTAGATGAGCGTGTTGAAGTGTATACCGATCCGTTACCGCAAGCGATGATTTTAACGGCAATCGTTATCTCGTTTGCCCTTACTGCTTATAGTTTAGTTCTCGCACTGAATAACTATAAAGTGCTTGGAACTGATGATACTGAAGATATGAAAGGAAGAGAAAATGGTCACTAATGTGTTACTTATATTACCACTCATTATTCCAGGTCTCGCTGCAGTTCTTATGCTATTTGCGAATAAACGACCGGTCTTTCATAGAGTAACAACGACTATCGCGAGCCTAATGATGGTAATCGTTTCAATAATTATTGTCAGACGTGTCTACAATAACGGCGTCCTTGTGACTAACATTGGTGACTGGCCTGCGCCGTTTGGAATTTCAGTTGTTTATGACATGTTAAGTGCAATGCTTGTCTTAACAACTTCAATCATTCTCTTTTTCGTAACGATTTACTCATTTCAGTCGATTGGTATAGAACGTGAACGCTACTTTTATTATCCGATGATGTTATTTATGATGATGGGTATTAATGGTGCATTTACGACTGGGGATATCTTCAATATGTTCGTGTTCTTCGAAGTATTCCTAATTGCATCGTATGTGTTACTCACGATTGGAAGTAGTCGTATACAACTTAGAGAAGGTTTTAAGTACTTAATTGTTAACGTTATTTCATCAAACATTTTAGTGCTAGGTATTGGTTACTTATACTCTGTTGTAGGTAGTGTAAATATGGCTGACATTCAAGTTAAATTATCAAATTACGATGGGAACTTATCAGTCATTACATTAATCGGAGCAGTTATAATGTTCGTCTTCTTAACGAAGGCAGCTATATTCCCGTTATACTTCTGGTTACCAGATTCATATAATGCTCCACCGATTCCAATACTAGCAGCTTTTGGTGCGTTACTTACAAAAGTTGGAGTTTACGCTTTAATGCGTACATACAGCTTATTCTTTAGTTTAGACTTTAACTACATTAGTACGTTCTTAGTCGTATTATCGATTTTAACTATTCTTATTGGTTCAATTGGTGCACTTGCATCATATGATTTAAAAATGGTCGTCATCTACAACATCATTATCGCGATTGGTTTCATTGTAATCGCAGTAGCGATGTTAGATATGGATGGAATGCTCGGTAGTATTTACTATCTCATTCACGATATGATCATTAAAACAGCGCTATTCTTGCTTGTTGGATTTATCATTTATAGAACTGGTAAAGTAAACGCAAAAGAAATACACGGACTCATGTCCGTACACCCAGTAACTGGATGGTTCTTCTTCTTAGCAGGATTATCACTCGCTGGTGTACCTCCTTTTCCTGGGTTTTTCGGGAAAGTGTATATAGTTAAATCATTATTTTTAAATGAATATTACATTTCAGGTATTGTCATTTTATTCTCAAGTTTAGTTATTCTTTATAGTATTATGAGATTATTTATACAAGTGTTCTTCGGAGCACCTGCAAATCTTGAGGATTTAAAACCAATTAAATACGATAAATTACTATTTAGCGCAATTGGACTTGTTGTAGTATCGATTATATTTGGTCTGAGTGCAGACTTATTATATCCATACTTTGAGATGGCAGCACAGACACTAACTGATCCGTCAATTTATTCAGAATATATTATGGGGGTGGAGTAATTGGCAGTACAAGTCTTATTGAATTTTTTACTCGCATTCCTATGGGCATTTATGAACAATAGCTTTACATTAAGTACTCTCGTCATGGGATACTTAATGGGGTTAATTGCTGTTTCGATATTAAGAAACTTTTTACCGGGTACTTTTTACCTCATTCGTGTATGGAGAATTCTTAAATTATTCGTCGTATTTATTTATGAATTACTCGTCGCGAACATTGAAGTTGTAAAAATTGTTTTACAACCTAAAATTAATGTTCATCCTGGATTCTATGCGTATCCTTGTGATTTGCAAAAAGAATGGGAAGTCGTATTGCTTTCATCTTTAATTACTTTAACACCTGGGACAGTTGTAGTTGCGATTAGTGATGACTTTAGAACGCTATACATTCACGGAGTAAACTTAGTTGATGCTGAAGATGAAATCGCATCGATTAAAAATTCTTTTGAACGTCTCATAAAAGAGGTTGGTAGACCATGACATCATTTTTACAAATCATATTTATAATCGCAATTATCGGGATGGCAGTCGCACTTGGTATCGCTTCTTATAGAATTATTAAAGGTCCAACGTTGCACGATAAAATCGTTGCATTAGATGCATTTGGTGTAATGTTAATGGGAACAATTGGTATTTTCTCAGTATTACTCGACACACCTTACTTAATTGTAGTTATTATGATTATCGGTATGCTTGGTGCTGTCGGTACTATCGCTATGGCGAAGTTCTTAGAAAAAGGATGGGTGATAGATCATGATCGCGATCCTGATGACTAGTATCGTAACTATACTCGTACTATTTGGAGTGTTCTTTTCAATCGTTGCAGGTATCGGTATATTAAGACTTCCAGACATGTACTCACGACTACATGCAGCGAGTAAAAGTTCAACTCTCGGGGTATCACTTGTCTTACTCGCAGTTTTCATTTACTTTTGGTACTTTGAAAATCAATTTGAAATCACATTAATACTTGCACTTGTCTTTATTTATATCATTGCACCAACAGGCGCACATATGCTTGCTAGAAGTGCATTCCACTCAGACGTTGAACCATATCAATTAACAATATTGAACGAATTACGACGAGATGAGCTTGGATATGAAGAACTTACAGAAGAAGACAAACGAAAAATCGAAGCACGTAAAAAAGAACAAGAGCTCGATGAATAGAAAAAGACCTGCTTTAGAATAATCTAAAGCAGGTTTTTTCATATCTTTAATTTTTAACATTCATTAACGTCATTCTACCGACTGCAGTTGTTTTACCATCGTTATTTTTTATTTCAGCAGTCCATATTTGTGTGGACTTCCCAATATGAATAGGTGTTGCAGTTGTTATAAGGCGACCTGTTGATACAGGTCGAATGTGATTGACGTTGATTTCAACACCTGTTGCATAACCATCTTCAACATTTTCAGTACCACCAAGTGATATCGCTGTCTCAATAAGTACTGCGTTCATCCCACCATGTATAATACCAAATGGTTGCTTCATGTCATCTGTGACATCAACTTCTATTACCACTTTTTCTTTATTTAATTGTACAATCTCGATATTAAAAGTCTCGAGTAAATTAGTCATACATTGAACCTTCTAAAATATAATCGACGACTGTACGAATCATAACTCCACTTGCTGCTTTTGGACCATAAGGATTGCTTTTTGTAAATTGTGATGTTCCAGCAATGTCAAAGTGTAACCATGGATATCCTTCTGTAAATTGATTGATGAATGCTGCTGCAAACGATGCACCACCAAATGGTCGTAAGTTACTATTTAAAATATCAGCAATTGGTGTATCTTTTACTGCTGCTTCATCTGACTCATCCATTGGTAAGTGCCATAACTTTTCTCCAACTTTTTCTGATGATTTTAAAACATCTTTTAAATACTCTTCGCTTTGGTTTGTAAATATACCTGTACGTGATTCACCTAAAGCACCAATTACTGCACCTGTTAGTGTTGCAAAATCCATAATAACTACTGGTTCGTACGTGACCGCTTCAGTGACAGCGTCACCTAATACGAGACGTCCTTCAGCGTCTGTGTTAGAAATTTCCACACTAAGTCCATTTTTCGCAATGACAACATCATCTGGACGGTTAGCATTACCTTTCACCATATTTTCAGCAAGCGCCAGTACCGCGACAACGTTAACTTCTTTCTTTTGATCAACAAGTGTTTTTAACATACCAAGTACATTTGCCGCACCACTCATATCGTACTTCATAGATACCATACCTGTACGTGGTTTTAATGAGTATCCACCTGAGTCATACGTAATACCTTTACCGACTAAAGCTACTGGAGCTTGGTTACTATTTTTATATTCAATTGTAACGAGTCTTGGTTTTCTTTCTGAACCGTCACCGACTGAATGAATGAGTCCATAACCTTCTTCTTTTAGTGTTTTATCGTCTTTTACTGAAATCTTAACGTTTTCTTTATTAGAGAATTCTTTTTCAATTAACTCAACAAACGTTTCAGGGTAAAGTAAGTTTGGTGGTGTTTCACTTAAATCACGACTAAAGTTAATTGCTTCACCTGCAAGTTTACCTTCTAATACTTTAGATTCGTCTACTTCTTTATTGAAAAGAATTGTAAGTTCATATGGCTGAGCGTCTTTTTTATAGTTCACTTGACTATATAAACTAATCTCTCCCATTAAACCAATGTCTTTTAAAAATGAGTCTTCATTACTAAAAGAATCAATATGAATGCATGCATCTTCAACTTTATCTTGTTTAAGTACTTGAAACACTGTACCGAGTGCTTCTTGAAGTTTTAGTTCTGTTAAATCTTTAGAGTTTCCAAGTCCAACAGTATATACTTTTCTTAAACTCGTTTGAAGTACTGCACTTGAAGACTCGACTTTATTTAATTTTGTTTGAATGATGCCAGCATCTACTGCCGCTTCAAGTTTACCGTTAAATAATGCATCAAGCTCTTCAAAGTTTTTATTTTCTTTAAAATCTTCAGTAACGCCTATAACAATAGCACTGTTGCTGTCATTTAAATTACTTTTAAAATCAAAAATCACACAATCCACTCCTAAAACATTTGATAACCTAATTTACGTAAATAACGTATCGTTAGACCTGCTAAAATAATACCGATAAAACCACTCGCTAATATAACGACGTCAAAAAATTGAACGTGAACAATATTGTCTATCGCTTCACTAAACGCTGTACCTGGTGATCTTATGTAATCAATCGTATCGATTCTATCGATAATTAAAATGACGATAACTGGATAAATAAATGCCATAAGCCATGTCATTTTTAAAATCATATTTAAAATAAAACTAATTCCAAAGAATAATACGAAGTATAAAATGATTGATATAAATACTTGAATAATATTCAAAGTGACACCTCTATTAAAAAAGCATGAGTATAGTATCTATACTCATGCGTAAAATTTTCTTACAGGAATTTACCTTTAGTGAATCCAAGAACTGGCCCACCAATTTTAGCTACTGCACGTGTATCAATTACTTTCTTCATAAATGCAGCTGATTTACCTTTAATTTCTTTACCATATACAACACCAATACCATCTTTAGAACCTAATGAACAAACAGTTCCTTTGTCGTCATATACGAATGGATTTACTTTATTACCACGTAATTTTGAAGCGATAGTATCTGCTGTATGTTCACCAAGTTGCATCGCAATTTGAGCTGTAGTTGGGTAAGGACGCGCATCTTCACCAGTACCGTTCATTACAGCTGAAACGTCACCAATTGCATAGATGTTGTCATAACCATCAATTGTTAAGTCTTCGTTTACGATAATTCTACCACGTTTAACACCATCAAAGTTTTCTTCCATTAAGCTACTTCCACGTACACCAGCTGTCCAAATTCTATTGTTTGCTTTAATTGTTTCTTCTTTGTCGTCTACTTTAACAACGAATCCTTCTTCGTTTGCAGCGACAATTGGTGTGCCGAGTAAGAATTTAACTCCACGATCTTCTAAGAACTTTTTAGCATATGTGCTCAGTTCTTCACTGAACATTGGTAGCATAGAAGGCATTGCTTCAACACATGTAATACTTACATCGTTGTAGTCAATTCCTAAGTTTTCACATAGAACCGGAACTGATTCAACAAGCTCACCAAGGTACTCGATACCTGTGAAACCTGCACCACCAACAACGATTGCAAGGTCGTTTTTGTCTCCAGATTCTAAGTAGTTGTTAAAGTTCTTTTCAACAAGTGCACGTGCTTTAAGTGCTGTTTGTGGATTAGTAATAGATTCAGCATAATCAGCCATTCCGTCAATACCAAATGTTTCTGATTCAAATCCTAATGCTACTACTAAAATATCGTATTCCACATTACCTTTTGTCGTTTCTACAACTTGTTTGTCTTTGTCGACGTTTGTAACTTCAGCAACGACAAAGTTTGTTTTCATGTTGTCAACAACTTTTTGAATTGGGTAAACACCATCTTCCCAATTAATTGTACCTGCTGCAGTTTCATGTAACCACGTTGACTCATAGTGATACTCGTTCTTGTTGATTAATGTAATATCTGCTTCTGATAAACCTAACTCTTTTTGAAGACCTACTAATGTGCTAAGACCAGCATATCCTCCACCGAGGATAACGATTTTCTTTCTTTCGAAACTCATTACTACAACTCCTAAAATTTAATAGTAAAAAACGCTAATATATATAACATAATATTAGCGTTTTCAGACATATATTTCAAGCGTTCACAGTTAATTTAACATTGTTCTGGTGTGCCTTTATTTGTTTTTGTTCTAAACGATGCACCACATCCACATGCAACACTTGCGAGTGGGTTATCAATTGTAAATCCTCCGCCGAGTAATGACTCCTTAAAGTCGATCGTTGTACCGTCTATCACACCGATGTCGTATTTATCGACTAGTACATTAACACCGTGATGTGTAAAGACGAGGTCGTTTTCTTGTTTCTCTTCTTCAGCAGCCATACCGTACGTTAAACCAGTACAACCGCCACCTTCTACTTTAAAGCGTAGATAACCGTCAGCCATGTCGTTTTCTTCTAACATTGTCGCTACTTGATCAGCCGCAGCTTTTGTTAACACCACTTGACTCATAAAATGTCACCTCATTTAATTCTATTATCTATATTATAACGAATCTTTAATATAATCGAAAATATCTGGTTCATCGTCTTTTTGTAGTTCTTCTAAGACACGAGCGAGTAATTGTTCGTCCGTTTTTGCAGCGATACGTTTTCCTTCTACAATACAAAACGCTGTACGACTGCATACACCGCAATCATTTGTACATTCATAATCCATAACATCAACGTCCGGATTATCCATTAAATGATTAAACGTACCTTTGGACGTTTTTTCTATATTTGATTGACAAAATTCTACTAGCTTCATAATCATCACCATAAAAATAAAAACTAGAGAATTTAATCTCTAGTTTTAGAATACTTGTTCGATTTCAACAAATCCTGGTACTTCTTCAAGTAATGCACGCTCGATACCTGCTTTAAGTGTAATCGTTGAACTTGGGCAAGTGCCGCATGCACCAAGTAAACGTAGCATAACTACACCATCTTCAACGTCTACTAATTCCACGTCTCCTCCGTCTCTTAATAAGAAAGGACGTAATTTATCTAAAACTGCATCGACTTGTTCGTACATTGTATCTTTTGTTGTTGTCATATATATCACTCCAAACGTTTATAGAGAAATAACCCTGTAAATATATTATAATAGAAAACAGAATAGAAATCTATCGGTACATAGGAGGATATATAAATGAGTTACACTGTAAACGTCTACGGCCGTGAAGTAATATGTGCGAGTTGTGTAAATGCACCAAGTTCTGAAGAGACTTACGACTGGTTAAAAGTATTATTCAAGAAAAAATATCCAGAAGCGGATATTTCTGTAAACTATATAGACATCGATCACGATGAAAACTTCTCAGACTATGATGAAGAACTTATCGAACAAATTAACAATAACGAATTATTCTACCCACTCGTCACAATAAATGACGAAGTTATTCAAGACGGATATGTTCAACTTAAACCACTCACAAAATGGTTTGAGAAAAACGGTGTTCAATAATATTAAAAACACTTCCTCACTCAAGTGAGGAAGTGTTTTATTTTATGTTTGTGGTGTGATCCCACGTCTAACGAGTGTATGTGCAAAAAGCACTACAACGACTGTCACAATTAAATCTTTTATAATGAATGGTGCGACTGTAATCATAATCGATTCTGCAAGTCCTGTTGGTGACTCTAATATAACGTTCATAATGAAATAAAAGTATAAGAATCCAATAGTAAATAAAATTATCATACCAAATATTGTTGTCAGTATCGCAGTCAATGTATTTTTTCCTCCACTATTTCCAAGCCCAGAGAAATACGCAAGTGGGATAAACCCTAATACAAATCCAAAACTCGGTGACGTTAGTGATCCAATACCGCCAGAGCCACCTGCAAATACTGGTGCGCCGATGAGCCCAGCGATTAAATAAACGACCATTGTAATAACGCCAAGTCGACGCCCTAAAAGTGCGCCTGTTAAAATAACCATTGGTGTTTGGAGTGTGATAGGCACCGGTCCAATCGGTATTGTAATCATTGAACTAATCGCAACAAGTGCGACAAATACTGCACAAAATACAAGTTCTTTTGTTTTCATGAATGTCTTTTTCCCCTCAGTAAGTTTAAATTTCCCATTCCGCTAAATTTTCAACTGTATGTGTCGGCGGTATTTCTTTTTCTTCCACATCTTCTGTACGATGTACACCTGTATTCACGTGAATCGTATCAATACCACCTTGAATACCCGTCATAATATCTGTGTCATAGTTGTCACCAACCATCGCAACATTCTCTTTACTGACACCCATTTTCTCTAATGCTTTTTGTAAAATATAACTATTCGGTTTACCTACAACTTTTGGTGTCACACCTGTCGCATTTACAACAACTGCCGCGAGTGATCCGTTCCCTGGAATGAAATCATCTTTATGACGAATAACTTTATCGGGATTTGTTAAAATAAGTTCCGCACCGTTATTTACGTTACGAACTGCTGCCACGTACTTTTCGTAGTTAATATTTGTGTCATAAGAAAATAGTACAGCGTCGACATCGTCTTCTTGTACAGTAATATCGTTATCTTTCAGTGTTTCGATAAATGACTCCGAACCAATCGCGAAGACTTTACCGTTCGTATTTTCTTTTACATAATCTACCGCTGCAAGTGCTGCAGTGTATATATTTTCAACATACGTTTTAATACCGTGCGCATTAAATTTTTCTAACGTTTCTTCTGGTGTTCTCGCACCGCTATTTGTTACAAACATATACGGCGTATTTGACTTATTTAAACGGTGAATAAAGTTCGCTGCACCTTCAATACGTTCATCACCGTTAAACATCGTTCCGTCTAAATCGATTAAATATCCTTTATACATGTTGATCACCCATAAATGCAGTCACTGCTTGAGGATCTGTTTCAAAGAAGTGTAAAACATTCTCTTTAAAATTTTGATATGCAGATAAATTATCTTTAAATACTTTACGCATTTTTTCGTGATCGATATCTTCATATTCACGTACGAGATCATTTCTAAATTTAAATGTGTCTTCAAACTTTTTAAAATCGTCTTCAGAAATAACCCCTTCAGTTTTCATAATATCCATAACATCTAAATAATTCCCTGGATCTCTTAATACGAACGCGTCAATAATCATATTTCCAACGTCTACAGAAGCTTCAATTAACATTTCACATACACGTTCTAACGCGAGTGTGTTGTCTGTATCGATTTCTTCTGTTAAATCTTTAATATAATCAAGTCTTGTTAATATTAAATTTTTGTCTACAAATAACATAGTAAACTCCTTTAGTTTAATTAATATCATTTCTATAATATCATAAATAGATAGACCTTTTTATGGAGGAAATTATGATAAAACATTACTTATACGATGACAATGAAACACCAAACGCAAGATATATTGGGTTTGCTGGAGATTATGGCCGATATGATCTAGCGATTATTCAAACGTCTAAGTTCTTCGGCAAAAGCTTAGTTTTAAATATGCAAAATAATACGTTCGCAATTGTCGGAACGGATGACTTAGAAGAATTAGACTATATAGAGAATGCACTTGGTTTTTCTAATGTCCAAGCAAATGAAGTGAAAGAATTTTTAGATGAAGTAATCTCACCCGGTTGGTTTACAGATTACTAAAAAAACCTTCAGATATTATTCTGAAGGCTTTTCATCTGATTTTAAACCGAGTGCTTTTTGCTCATCTTTAGGAATTTTCCTTAAGATGAAATATGCACATCCAAAGTTACAGTACTCGAGTAAATAATCTTGGATCGTACTGAATCGTTTGTCAAATTCACTTTTCTTCTTATCATCTCGATAAAAGCCCGCAAGTCTTAACTTCTCGTAGCCAATATCACCGACGATATAATCGTATTTATTGAGTACTTCGTTATACTTATCTTTAAATTGTTCTTCGTCAAATCCATTTCTGTACTCTTCAATGAGTTCAAAATGCATATGTCCGATTGTAATAATATTATTCACCTTGACGAATTTTGTCTCCTTCTTCTTGACGGCGACGTGCTGCAGCGTTGACTTGTTCGTCTGCGTGGTAGCTTGAACGAACCATTGGCCCTGCTTGACAGTGTTTGAATCCTTTTTCCATAGCGATTTTACGTAATTTACCAAACTCTAATGGTGTGTAGTACTTTTTAACTGTTAAGTGCTTACGTGTCGGTTGTAAATATTGACCAATCGTTAAAATATCAACACCGTGCTCGAGTAAGTCATCCATCGTTTGTAAAATTTCTTCGTGTGTTTCACCAAGACCTATCATAATTGAGGATTTTGTTGGGATATCTGGTTGAAGTTCTTTACAGTAACGTAACATTTCTAATGATCTTCTATATTTTGCTTTTGCACGTACACGTTTAGTTAAACGTTCAACTGTTTCAATGTTATGGTTTAAAATGTCCGGACGCGCATCCATAAGCGTTTTTATGTTTTCTTTATTTCCGTTAAAATCAAAAGGTAGCACTTCGACAGTTGTATATGGATTTAATTCACGAATTTTACGAATTGTCTCAGCGTAAACAGCTGCGCCACCGTCACGTAAGTCATCACGTGCAACAGTTGTAATTACTGCATGTTTTAAGTCCATTTTTTGAACAGACTCAGCAACACGTCTTGGCTCGTCCCAGTCTACTTCACTTGGAAGACCAGTTTTAATTGCACAGAAACGACACGCTCTCGTACATACAGATCCTAAAATCATAAATGTTGCTGTGCGTCTATCTGCCCAGCACTCATGTATATTTGGACAACGCGCTTCTTCACATACAGTATGTAAATTCTCTGCACGCATCATCTTTTTTAGCCCGATATAGTTCTCGTTAGTGTTCAGCTTAATTTTAAGCCACTCTGGTTTTCTAAGAATTTCTTCATTCTTTTTAGCCACTGAAACCCCTACCTTTATTATGTAATTAACTTCATAATAACATAACTTTTATTGAACAGTATACTTATCATGCAAGTGAATATATTCACTACTTTTCATTAGTTTCAATCGGTCTGTATAAGACTTTAATTAAAATAATTAAAATGATAAATAACCCTGCCATTACGAGTAATCCGAGTGCTGTTGACGTTGTAAAACCAACGACTAAGAATGAAATTAGTGAAATCACTGCAGCAATTACTGCGTATGGAATTTGTGTAATAACGTGAACGATATGGTCTGAACCTGATCCTGTACTTGAAAGAATTGTCGAGTCTGAAATCGGTGAACAATGGTCTCCAAATACACCTCCAGCAAGCACTGCTGCGATTGTCACAAGTAATAATTCAGGCGCTTCAAGCGTAATGATAATATTTCCTGCAATTGGTACTAAAATACCAAATGATCCCCATGAAGTTCCTGTCGTTAACGCCATAATACACGCAACGATGAACACAATCGCTGGTAAAAATGCCGCTTCAATATTTGAATTTTTCACCATTTCTCCGAGTAATTCACCCGTACCTAATTCTCCAATTAATTCTCCAGTCATCCAAGCTAAAATTAGTACGATAATTGGACCAATCATCGCTTCGATACCGTTTTTAAATCCTAACCAAGTTTCATGACTTGAAAAATTGTCATCTTGCTTTGTAAATCTGTAGTAATACATAACTGCTAACACAACACCAATAATTCCACCAAAGATTAACGCGTGTGTAATTGAGTTATTTTCTAATATAATTAGTGGATTAAGTGATCCACTTTCTTTAATACCTGTATATATCATTCCAACTAATACACCAACGACGAGTCCAACTAGTGGAACAATTAACGCATTTTTAGATGAATGATACGCTACTGGTAGTTCATCTTCTTCTAATTCATTGTCATATAAAATACCATCTTGAATTGCACGAGTCTCTTCTTTTTTCATACCAAATATATCAAAATTCGTAAAAATAACGACGAACATAAGTAGTAATGCACTTAAACTATAGAAGTTTAGCGGAATAATGTATAAGAATGACTCAAATGGTGTAATATGCGTGAGTCCTGCTGCAACAAGAAGTGGTGCAGTAAGCCCCATAATCGTTGCACCCCAGCTGGATACTGGCATAATTACTGCGATTGGTGATGCTGTTGTATCGACTAAATATGCGAGTTTCGCGCGAGATACTCGATATTTATCAGTTAATGGTTTTGACACTTGTGGTGTAATAATCGCACTAAAATAGTCGTCAATAAAAATAATTATACCGAGTACACCACTTAATAATAATGCGCCTGTTCGCGTTTTAACTTTTGTCATCGCGTAGCTCGTAAATGCACGTGCCCCACCTGACATACTCATAAATGCACTCATAATTCCTAAAAGTGCTAAAAAGATTAAAATATACGCACTCCATGTGTTTAACCATCCGTCTTCGATAATTAAATCAATAAACGTATGCCAAATTTTACTTAGCGTTTCTCCTATATCTCCATTCGTAATAACAATAGCTGATGTTAAAATTCCAATTCCTAAACTAAGATCGACACGTCTAGTCAGTAAGACGAGAATAAGTGTGATTAGTGGTGGAATAAGTGAAATATACGTCCAATTTAAAATTGCATCCATCAAATATCTTCTCCTAAAAATTTGTAATAAAAAAACACAAGCGCACTGCACTTGTGTTTCACAAATGTAGCGCATCATGAACTTCATGACAGTACTTAACCTATTAAGCCAAGTCCCAAAAATAGAGTGTCCAACTCTATAATTTCGGCACAATCCCTCTTCAAAGTCTTCACTGCATGGCTGCTCCAACTTTTACCAGTGTCATGTGCGCCTCTACTTATATTTAGTTTTCCGTTTTTCGATTGTATTAATTATAAAGAACTATTTAATAAAAGTCAAAAATCGTTAGAAGTGAGTAGTGAATCACTATAATAATTTACGATATCTCTTAAAAACTCTGGCATATAATAAGTCTTTTTAAGAGAATTAAAATGTGGGAAAAATCGACCAAATGAATACATATCAAGTGTCCCAACTGTATATATTTTATCATCATCAATCATTTTTCCGTTAATGTAAAACTCACGTTTACTTTCAATTACAGATAATCCATCGATTAAAAATACACCCATGACGTCGCCTCTAAAACCTAGCCCTTTAATAATTTCATCTTTAGTTTCTTGAGCGTTCGCTGTGTAATACATATCTTTTAAATCTCTACCAGACATTTCAATTTTAATTAAGTTGATAGCATGTGGTAAAACTTTGTGTAAGTTATACTCCGTTAGCGTACCGCCTCTAAACTCAGCAGCAATCAGTCCCGCATGAATCATTGAGACGTCTGTATTCGTATAAGACTGGATCATTTTGAGCATTGTATACGTAAACCAGTTAATTGTATAAAGTGTGCGCTCTATTTTTAACACATCTCGCTTCACTTCTTTTTTTAACATGTCTTTACCGACGTCATAATAAGCGTCGTAATTATTTGTTAAAAGATTTGTGTCGATAATTCTAGAAGATGACCGAACAAGTCTGTAGTCTTCAAACTCTAAATCTACATAACCAAAATACTCACCAAAACGACCCGCTGAAGTAATTAACGTGTCATTTACAAAGTAGTCATCTGGAAATTTGTGATGCGTATGTCCCCCGATAATAATATCTATTTCTTTAAATTCTGCTGCAAGTCTTTCATCGTCATATTTACCGAGGTGAGATAACATAACAATTGCATCACATTGATGTCTCATTTCTTTTAAGTACTCTTCAATATATAAAAATGCCCCTTCAACATCTAATCCGAGTGCTCTATAAAATGGTGTAAACTCTACAGTCGCTGCTATAAAACCAATTTTTAAATCACCGATACATTTAATCGTGTATGGTTTAAACAATAAACCATTATCATCTCTTAAATTCGCACAAACTACTTCAAACTTTGCATCATCATACAGATGTTCTAAATCTTTTTTACTTAACGTGATGCCCTCGTTATTGCCAATAGTCGCCACGTCACATTGTGCATCGTTTAATAATTTTACATTTCCTAAACCAAGCGTTGCTTCAGTATATGGATGGCTACGATCCACATGATCTCCGATATCGACGTATATCGATATATCATTTTTATGTTCATTTATGTAATGACTAATTGCATTATAGTTATCTAAATGACTGTGTATATCATTAGTATGGAAGATACGTATCGCTGTTTTCATAAAACAATCCTCCTAAAATATCGCCTCAAAAATTAAGTACACACCGATGAGTAGAAGTACACTTCTTAGTAGTTTTACTAATGTGTCACTTGAAAACTTACTCGCAAGTTTTGCACCGAATCTCGCACCAAAATACGAACTTACTGCTAAAAATACGAGCGCAAAATATTGAACGTGTGCTTGAAGTGCGTGACCAATTGCACTCGATAGACTCGAGAAGAAGATAAGCATCATCGACGTACCGATCGCTATTGATGGTGGAATTCTAAATACGATAATCATAAGTGGTGTCATTAACGCACCACCACCAATTCCAAATAAGCCCGTAATAAATCCAACAACGAACGTAATAATGACAGCAATCCATATTGGAAACCCGTATTGATGAACAACACCGTCTGCGTCGATATGTGGTCTTAAATATTTTGGGTTTTGAAATATTTTTAATGGTGGTATTTTATCTCTCACCATGAGTAGGATACTAATAAATATTAAAAATACCCCAAAATATAAGTTAAATGAATCCATCGTTAACATCGCACTCGCATATGATCCAACGAATGCACCAGGAATTAAACCAATTAAAAATATCGAACCGTTATATCTGTCGACTTGGTTACTTTTGTTATACTGAATCATTGCCGATAATCCGGTAACGACTAAAATCATACTCGATGTACCAATCGCGAGTTGTGGCGTCATTCCATCTATCATTCCGAGTTTAATACCAAAAAATACGAGTGCTGGAACGATAATGACGCCGCCACCTATTCCGACTAACGCACCTAAAACTGAGGAGAATAATCCAATACATATTAGTATTATTATCGTTAAAATCATGATTATCCTCCTTTAAATTAAAATAATTTTAATTGCTTCGGGGCAAGGTTTTTATATTCAATGCCGAGCATATCTATTAACTTTAATGCGTTGCCTGCAGCGTGGCCACCTGAGTTATTATTAAAAATAATATAAATATCATTTGTTTTAAATGATAAAATCTCTATACTTTTCTTTAACGCTTCAAGTTCTTGTTGATTATAATCATATAAATAACGAACGTTACGCCACTCTTCACGTGTTCGGTTCATTTGTAACCAACCATGATTATTTCTACCATGAAGTCTTATGAACCCATTGTCATCTGTCACACGGTTGACAAAAGGTACTGTACCTTCACCAACTTGAGGTTCGTCGACAATTGTATGAATGAGGTTTTGATCATGCAAAAATTGGAGTGTGCGTTCTTTATTTTCACCTTTGTACCAAGATTCGTGGCGAAATTCTACCGCCACCTTTAAAGGGTGAAGCATTTGTTTAGCGAGCCTTATATAATTAATGTTTTTCTCATTACAGTCATACCAAGGTGGAAATTGCATTAATATATATGCTAACTTGCCTCTTTTAACCATCGGTTCTAACATATGTTTATATGCTTCAAAAAGTTCTTGAATGTTATTATAAGACGTTCTAAAATCGCCATGACCTGTCATAAACTGATGTGTTTTGACGATAAATTTAAAGTTATCTGGTGTTTCGTTACACCATTTTTCAATCGTCGATTGTTGTAATACTGCATAATATGTAGAATCTACTTCAACAAGCGGGAAAAAACCAGCATATGTTTCAAGTTTTTGATTACTATTCGTTATATCTGTGTATAAAGAATAGTGATCCCCCCAACCTGTCAAACCGACATAAATCATAATATCACCTAGAGATATTTTACCATACAAATTGGGGTATAGTAGTAAGAAGGAATGTAAAGGAGTATTGAAATGTCTACTATTGAATTTAAAAATGTATCGCATCAAGATATTTTGAAAAATATTTCAGGTCAATTTAAAAGTAATCACATTACTGCGTTAATTGGACCAAGTGGCGCAGGAAAATCAACAACATTAAAACATATTAACGGACTACTATCACCAAGTTCTGGTGATATTTATATCGATAATCAGGACATTAAAAATATCGATATCATTAAACTTCGTAGAAGTATTGGATTTGCGTTTCAATCTTCACCAATGCTCGAGGGGACAGTGTACGACAATTTAAAATTCCCAAAAGACTTGTTTAATGAAAGTTTTACAAAAGATGAGGCGATTTCTTTTCTAGAAAAAGTTGATATTTCGAGTGACTTTATCGATCGCCCGGTTAGAAAGTTATCTGGTGGTGAGAAAAGTCGTATTGCACTTGCAAGAACACTCGTTAACAATCCTGACATTTTACTGCTCGATGAAATTACTGCGAGCGTGGATGTTAAAATCGCAAGAGAAATTGAGCAACTCATCTTAAAAAATCAAAAAGAATTTAACTTAACCGTTATTTGGGTTACACATGACTTATCTCAAGCAAAACGTGTGTCCGATGACTTTTGGTATTTACAAAACGGAGAATTAATGGAATTTGGAAATATCGACGTGCTTAACAACCCTAAAAGTAAAGCGCTAAAAAAATTTTTAGAGGGGGAATATTAAATGTCATATCTAAGCTTAGCACTTGCATTAGTATTCGTAGTTATCCCAATTATTCTCTCGTTCTTTTTAAAGCTTGGACTTGAAAAAGATATCGTGATCGCTTCTATTCGCGCAACGATTCAATTAATCATTATCGGTTACATACTACAATTCGTGTTCGATAGTGAAAGTACACTCTTCATGTTATTAATGATCGCTTTAATTATCGGTGCGGCGAGTCAAAATATTGTTAGAAAAGGGAAAGGAATCCCGTATATAACAGTAATTATTATTGGAACACTTATCGTTATCGAAACTTTTTCTATGGGAACACTCGTATTATTTAACATTATTCCGTTTGACGCACAGTATGTCATCCCAATTTCAGGAATGATCATTGGTAACTGTATGGTACTTTCATTACTATTTTTAGACCGTTTTAAATCAGAATTAAATAGTAATGAAGAAGTGATTGAGTTAATTTTATCATTTGGGGGGACTCCAAAAGAAGCCGTCCACAATACATTAAAATCAGCCATTAAAACGAGTATGATTCCGACAATTGAGACGCAAAAAACGGTTGGACTCGTTCAATTACCAGGTATGATGAGTGGTTTAATTATCGGTGGTGGTGACCCTATTGAAGCGGTGATGTACCAATTACTCGTACTTTTCTTAATTATGAATACAGCCGCACTCGCTTCAATTCTCGTTGGGTTTTTATCGTATCCGTTTTTATTCAATCAAAAATTACAATTTTTAGGTGTCCAAGAAGATACAAAATAAAACGCAGATTCTTAAAGAATCTGCGTTTTTCTTTATGCGTTTAATAATGTTTTCTTAATATCTTCATATGCGCTATACCAAAGTTCTTCGTCAGTTGTGAATTTTTCTCTTATTTTTTTGATGAAGTCTTTAAATTTCTCATCGTAATTATCGCTATCTTTTGGTGGGAGTTGTTGTTTGTATTCGTCAACTTTTGCTTTAACTTCAGGCGCAAATGGTCCCCACACTCCGATTTCATTATTATCATTATCTAAAACGATGAATTTTGGAATAATGTTTTTACCGTTCGTTTGGTATTTCTCCATTAAGTCTAAATTCTCATCGCGTAATGAAAACTTCACTTCAAAATCATATGCTTCAGCGAGGTGTAATAAAATTGGTGTATTTAACATACAATGTGCACACCAAGGCTCGACGATACCGAGTACTTTAAATTGTTTTTCTTGAAGTAACTCTTTGTTTTCATCTTCTTTAACATTAAAATTATCGTAAATATATTCAAATCCATCTTTTAAATCCGTAAATTGCTGACGTAATTCTTCAGTAGATAGTGCTTTGTCATACCACTGTGTGAGATTGTTAGCCATTATTACCCCTACTTTCATTCGTTTTAGTTAATATTCCTTTTTTAATAAATTTTAAACATCCAATCATTACAAACTTTTTACGATTATTAAAATTTATTTATAAGCGTTTTTATTGGTTGATAAGTGGATATGTGACATATAACGTAGACCCGAAGGAGAAATTATATGAATCAAAAAAGAATTACTGAAATCGATGCGCTACGAGGGATTGCCGCGTTATTTGTTGTTTTATATCATTATACATTTCACTACGGTAGACGTTTTGGTCACTTAAGTAGTGATTACAACACAGAAATATTTAGTTATGGACACTACGGTGTACAACTCTTTTTTATCATTAG
>DWXM01000021.1 GCA_019119225.1 Candidatus Nosocomiicoccus stercorigallinarum | reverse complement strand
GTCCCCAGGTCTTTTTGGAACTCCATTTTTATTTTTGGGGGGGTAATAATCCGATTTGTTTTAATAAAAAAAGAGATTAGCTTTTAACCAATCCCTGAACTCTTACTATAATCAATTCATCTGTTTTTACTTTACCGATTTTATAATTAAATGGTTTCACCTTTGCCCTCACTTGATTTACATCCTCGTAATCTTTGAGAAGAGAACCAGTACGAATATTCCAAATGTAAGACCTTGAAGCATTCAGTAACCTAGACGATTGTATATCATTATAACCCATACTGTGTAAAGTCCTCACTAAAGATGTCTTCTTTCGAGCAGCTCTTTTAATAACATTCAACCTGCATCTATCGTCGTGTATAGTTTTGATTGCGTTCACTCTCCTGATAACATTCCTATGGTGCAATCCCACAACGGTGCCTATCTCTTGATAGCTACAACCATCACGATACATACGTATGACAGTTTTGTTTTTCCTCTTATCTAAAATAACTTTCCTGTTCTTAATCATATAATTGTATTCACTCAGTACATAATCATGACTAGCCATATTAATTATGTGGTTTACGCTATTAACAGAAACGCTATAACGTTTAGCGATATCTTCTGGTGCTATTTCTAAATCATCCTTCAGCACAACTTTAATCTTGGTTACAGTTTCGCAGTCTATCTTACTCGTAGCTTTGGACAACTTTATGCGATTCTCTTTATTCCCATAATATTTAGCCAAAGAAGCTAAAACTTTCTTTCTGGTCTCATCAGTCCACTTTTTGCCAACTGGCTTGATTAATCCCTTTCTTATTCCTTCTTTTCTTGTTTTTGACATTTTGTTACGACTGTATTCGGACAGCTCACGTCTGTCTCCGCCAGTTTGAAGGTTGTATCCTTTCCTTTTATCAGTGCTTCTATATTTATTAATCCAGAATCTTTCCCTGTCATTTAATTCTCTCTTGTCGCATAACTCAATAACTTCAAATGAAAAAGACTCTTCCCCATATTTTATATATGCTTTTTGCAGATAGTCGTTATAGTGAGTTCCCTTCCGTACACTCCTTAGATGTTCCGACTTCCTTCTATCTATGTTTATTGATTGTCCAATGTATACTTTTCCGTTCTCTAAATTTCGAATTTGATAGATTCCACTCGTCATGTTATTATTCAATTATCAACATCTCCCTAAAGTTGGTGTTGGTCACGCGTCTGGATGTTACCGCATCGCAGGCGCATTTATTATATATTATTATATCATACAAACATTGTCATATCAGCATTCACCAAAACTCATCTTGCCATTTTTTCTTATTATGCCCAAACCTTTCATGGCGCAAATTATGGTGGTATTTACACAAGGCGCGGAGATTGGTTTCTTCCAATGCAAGTTCTGGATGTTTAGACAACTCATTGATATGGTCCACTTCTAATATTGCCCTTTCTGCTGTAGTTACCTTACCTTCTTTACGACACATCACACATTCGAAAGTTATCACGTTCTAAAACTTTCATACGTGTCACTTGCCATGCTTTTGACTTATAGAATCGTTTACGTTCTTGTTGATTCATTATACTCACCTCTTAATAACATTTAGATGCGCTCTGCATAGAGCGGATCACTCCTTTCAAGCTATGACTTATGCAAGTGTTCATATACATAAGACCAACTCCTTAGAAGAGAATTCATTACTTCAACACTGCCAACACAACCTCTTTATCTTATGAATGTGAAAGTATGTTTGACAGTGTTCAGGTAACAAAAAAGACACCTGAGCTGACCGACTCAGATGTCTATGCACACCGACAGAGGATTAAGCTGTCAGTACATATTATTTGATAGTATCATAATAGCATTTATCGATATGACATTTTAGGACATTTTAGGACATTCTTTTCAAACTCTTGTAAAGCGTTACCGTGCAGTCGAGTGACTTGTCTAATGTCATAGTTCATCTTAACTGCTATTTCTTCAAATGTTTTTAAGTTGATGTATCTCATCCTTAAAATTATTCTGTGTTCTGGTTTTTCCAATCTGTCAATCTCATTGGAAACTCTTAGCCTTAAATCGAATATCTTATCGACCTGTTCATTGATATCCTCAGATACTTCTATAAACTTCATGTACTTATCATCGAAATTAGAAGTTCCGCTTTCCTGCACTTTATCAGTTTGGAATGAACTCGTCTTAATCATAACGGCTTGCCTTAACTCGTTGCGTTCTTCCACGCGGGATTGTATCTCTTGATTAGTATATCTAATTTGATTTAGGTATTCTTTCGGATCTTGCATTGAGTTACCTCCAGTTATTATTAATATTTATGCCTAGTAAACCACGCACCCGTAGAATGTATAACCAGTTAGATCTAACACTCTACCCATACTTACCAACTCCCTACTTTAATTTAGGTCTGATATATTCAATTCACGTTTGAGTGGGATAATCACTCTAAATTTGTGATTGAATTCTGAATGGTTGTGTGTAGAATACATCGCAAAACCATAATCAAATTTTGATGAGATATGGTCGAATAAATGGTCAATGTCTTGTGGTATATCATCGTAGTCCAAAGTAATCATACTTCTCGATTTCACATTTTCATTATTACGCTTTGGGGTGACTACGCCACCCACAAAGCTATTGTTAGAATTTTTAGCACCAATCTTAGGTTTTGATATTGCGGTTAAAAATTGACTGTATAGTGCTTTAGCGTGCTTAATTGGTTTGG
>DWXM01000020.1 GCA_019119225.1 Candidatus Nosocomiicoccus stercorigallinarum | reverse complement strand
CAGGATACGATGTGACGCGTGAATATTATATTAACGACGCAGGTAACCAAATATATAACCTCGCATTATCAATTAACGCGAGATACTTTGAAGCACTCGGTGAAGAACTAGAAATGCCTGAAGATGGCTATCGTGGTCAAGACATTAAAAAAATTGGTGAAAGACTCGCTAAAGAACACCCAGAATATAAAGATTTAGATGAAAATACGCGTATTTCTAAATTTAGAACGCTCGGTGTTGAATACGAAATGGCGCAATTAAAAGAAGACTTAAAAGAGTATCGCGTAAACTTTGACAACTGGTTTAGTGAAACGACACTTTATGAAAAAGGTGAAGTTGAAAAAGCATTAGATATTATGACAAATAACGGTCATACGTACGAAGAAGACGACGCATTATGGCTAAGAACGACAGACTGGAAAGACGATAAAGACCGTGTGTTAAGAAAAACAGATGGTACGTACACGTACTTTATGCCAGATATTGCGTATCACTACGATAAACTTGACCGTGGATATGATTTATTAATCGATTTATTCGGTGCAGATCACCACGGTTATATTAACCGTCTAAAAGCATCCATCGGGGCTCTTGGAGAAGACCCAGAAAAATTACAAATTGAAATTATGCAGATGGTTCGTTTAATTAAAGACGGCGAAGAAGTGAAGATGAGTAAGCGTACAGGAAATGCAGTGACGTTAAGAGAACTAATGGACTTAATTGGCGTTGACGCAGCACGTTACTTCTTAGCAATGCGTAGTTCGGACACACCGTTTGACTTTGATTTAGACTTAGCATTATCAGAGTCTAGTGAGAACCCGGTCTACTATGTTCAGTATGCGCACGCGAGAATTTGTAGTATTTTAAGACAAGCGAATGAAGCTGGATTTACACTCGATAGAAGTAAATCACTCGACGTCATTACGCATCCGCAAGCACTCGAGTTATTAAAACACGTCGGTAACTTTAAACGTACGATTGAAAGCGCGGCAAAAGCACGTGCAAATCACAGAATTACAAACTACGTTGAAACACTCGCATCAGAATTCCATAAATTTTATAATCAAGAAAAAGTGCTCGGCGAAGATAAAGAAAAAACATATGCGTACTTATTAATGATTGAAGCGGTACGTCAAACAATTGAAAATGCACTGACAATTGTCGGTGTTGACGCACCAAAATCAATGTAATTAGACACCGGGCATTTGCTCGGTGTTTTTTTACACTTAAAATATTTAAGAGATTCATTGGTTATGAATAATATAATACGTACTAAAATTTATAGTATGATTGAAGATGAAAATAATCATTGTGAGGGTGAATTTATGAAACGCTTAGTTTTAATAATGGCTGTGCTTATTTTAAGTGCTTGTAGCCAAAATACAGAGAGTGATATGCGTATCGTATCACTCATTCCGAGTAACACTGAAATTGTGAGTGAGTTAATTGGGACAGATAATCTAGTTGGTGTTACGACGGTTGATACATATCCAGAGTCACTAAATGAGAGTGACATTGAAAGAATTGATACGTTTAATTTAGAACCTGAAACAATTATTGAATTAAATCCGACACACATTATCTCTCATGCGTCGATTAATGAAATGACAAAAGCAGAAATTGACCAAGTCGTTGACGCGACAGATGCTGAACTTTTAGTTGTCGATGATGCTGTAGATATCAGCGGCGTATATGAAACAATTGAAGATATTGGTGAGTTTTTAAAAGTTACAGATGAAAGTGACGCACTCGTTGAAAAAATGAAAAGAGATTACAAATCGCTTGTCGATACGTTTAAAGACAAAGATGCCAAAACAGCTTTTGTGTTAATTTCCCAAGCACCGGATTTTTACATTGCAGGTAACGATACCTTTATAGACAGTATACTCGCGGACGTTAAAATCGATAACGTATTTAATGATATTGACGGCTTCCCACTTGTTGATATCGAAGAAATTATAGATAGAGAACCTGAATATTTAATATCAGCCATCGGTATGAATGATACGGAGTTAAATGACATGATTCAAAACGAAAAAGGTTTTAAAAATATGGCGTTTACTGATAAAAACGAACAGTGCGTTCCAAATGTCGATGAGATTTCTCGACCGGGCCCGCGTATTATTTCAGGAGTAAAGTCTGTAGCGGAATGTATTCATGAATAAAAAATATATAGGACTCGTGAGTATACTCATCGGAGTAATACTCACGTCTTTAATCATCGGGACGATTAATATATTTGAAGGCCATTTAAATATCGTCTACTCTATTCGGCTTCCGAGAATATTATTCGCAGCTCTCGGGGGAGCAGTCCTTTCAATGAGTGGCGCGGCGTTTCAAATTTTACTGAATAACAAAATGGCAGATAGTTTTACACTCGGTATGGCAAATGGTGCGGTCATTGGCGCGGCAATTGCGATTTATATGAGTGCATCGATATTTTTAATTCCCTTGTTTGGAGTCATTGCAGGGATGCTTTCTTTATTTTTAGTGTTATTTATCGCAAAACAAATTGATTCAACGCTACAGCCACAAACGTTAGTCATTACAGGAGTATTATTTTCGACATTACTTAGTGGAATTTTATATATCATAATTATGATTGATCCAACAAAAACAAAATCAGTCGTCCAATTTATGTTTGGAAGTTTTTCAGGAAGTAAATATGAGTACATACTGCTCGTTTTAATATGTTTCATTATGAGTTTAATTGTATTATTTAAATCAGCAAAAGATTTAGATTTACTGACGTTAGGAGAGCTTCGTGCGTTTAGTCTTGGTGTAGATGTAACGAAACTTAGGTTAAAAGTACTTATCGCGATGTCTATTCCATCACTTGTTTTATTAAGTTTTACAGGGGTCATTGGATTTATTGGTATTATTATTCCACAGATGATTCAGTATATTCATCCGCGAAAATCAAAAGAGTTATTTATATTATCTGGGTTATACGGGGCTGTTATGCTTGCGATTGTCGATACACTCGCACGCACGATTTTTTTACCTGTCCAATTGCCAACAGGTGTGTTACTTAGCATATTTAGTATTCCGCTTATTTTATTTTTAATGTATAAGCGATTTCTTCAAAAGACCAATTAAAAAGTGATAAAATCTATTTAAAAGGGGAGAAGTGTATGAAGCACGTTGCAATAGACGATATTTTTCACATCAAATCAGTAAGCGCACCGAAAGTGATTAAAGAAGAAAATAGTGCGACGTATTATGTCACACATTTAGACGAAAAAGAAAATAAATACGTGACGCATTTACATGAAGCAAATGCGTACGGTTTAAAACAACTTACATTTGATAACGAAAGAGTTTCTCAAGTTGCGCATTCAAATGACGGTAATTTAACGTTATTTGTCGCTAAAGGGGATAACGATAAGCCGCAAATCTTTTTACTCAGACGAACAGGCGGCGAGCGTGAGCAGTTAACAAATGAAACAGACGGTGTTTCAAACCCAATGTTTTCTAACGATGGAACGTCTGTGTTTTATCATGTAAATGTTAAAGAAGAAAACAAAGAAGACGACAAAACGAACGATAACAAACAACCAGTGCACATTACAAATATGAAGTATAAGTCAGACGGACGACCTGGACCATTTGGTTATAAAGAAGAATCCCATCAAGTAGTTAAAAAATTAGATATTCTATCGCGTGAAGTTGAAACCGTTCTCTCCGGAAGTGCGGATTATACACTACTCAGTGAGTTAACAGACGGTTTTATTTACACGACGAATGAAAGTGACGATGCGGACTTCAACTTTACAAACACATTATACGTAAAAGAAAAAGCAGTAGCGCTTCAAAATAAGTCAGTATACGACGTAGAAGTTTCTGAAGATGAGACACATGCACTTCTGTTAACGTCAGACTTTAACTATAAAAACGCAGCACATTTAACAATTGAAATCTTAGATTTAGAAACATTTAAATTAACAGACGTTACAGGAAAACTCGACCGTCCAGCAGGATCTGCCGTCGTTCAAGACGTCCAGCAATCTGAAGAGACGAAAGTATTCTCGTGGATTTCAAATCGTGAGTTCGTGTTTTTACTTTCTGAAGACGGTGCGGTAAATCTTTATAAAGGAAATGTGGATGCTGAAGTTCACCCACTCTTACAAAGTGAGCACAATATTTTCGGAATGGACGCATATGACGATAAAGTATACTTAACGATTTCAACACCAGTATCACCGAGTGAGTTATATGTGTTTGATTTAAATACGAATCAATTAACGCAACTGACTGAAGAAAATAGAGAATATATAGAGTCACGTGAAATTGTAACGCCTGAATCGATTCACTTTGAAAGTTTTGATGATGAGGAAATTCACGGATGGTTTATGAAACCAGCTGGCTTTAAGAAACAAGAGAAATATCCACTCGTCGTAAATATTCACGGTGGACCACATGCATTTTATGCACATACGTTTTTCCACGAAATGCAAGTATTGGCAGGTCTCGGTTATGCGGTACTATTTACAAATCCACGTGGATCACATAGCTATTCTCAAAAATTTGTCGATTATGTACGCGGTGATTACGGGAACACAGACTATAAAGATATTATGGCATCGGTGGATTATGTGTTAGAGGCATATGACTTTATCGATGAAGATAGACTCGGTGTTACAGGTGGAAGTTACGGCGGGTTTATGACGAACTGGATTGTTGGTCATACGAATCGTTTTAAAGCAGCAGTCACACAGCGTTCGATTTCAAACTGGATTAGCTTTAGAGGGGTGTCTGATATTGGGTACTACTTTACAGATTGGCAAATTCAAGCAGGTCTGAATGATATTGAAAAATTATGGCATCATTCACCGTTAAAATACGTGGATAATGTTGAAACACCTCTACTTATTTTACACAGTGAATACGACTTTAGATGCCCAATTGAGCAAGCAGAGCAGTTTTATATTGAATTAAAATACCGTAAAAAGACAGCTGAATTCGTTCGCTTCCCGGATGCTGACCATAACCTTTCTAGAACAGGAACACCACATTTAAGAGTAAAGCGACTCGAATATATGACAGAATGGTTTAACAAATATTTATAATAGGAGAATGATAATGAATTTAAAAGCTAAAGAATTATTAGACATATTAGACACAGATTATGCACTCATTACAAATCCAATGAACGTATTTTACTTTACAGGTGCAAAATTAGACCCACATGAAAGATTACTTGCGGTCGTTATCGACAAAGACAAAAAAGAATCAACAATTGTTTACCCGAAATTAGACGAAGAGACTATTAAAAAAGATGGTGTTGTCGATCATTTATCTCCCCATGAAGATGGTGAAGATGCGTTTCAATATATCTTTGACAAAATTCCTGAAGGAAAAACAGTCGGTGTTGAAGGCGATCATCTAACGTATGAGCGTTATAAGCGTCTGATTGAAAAGTATGATGATACAGATATTAAAGATATCTCAAACACTGTAAATAAACTTCGCGGCGTCAAAGATGAAGATGATTTAGAAAAATTAAAAGAAGCAGTTAAAATTACTGAAGATGCACTGAGTGAGTTATATAACATTACTGTTGAAGGTAAAACTGAAACAGAAATCGCAGATTTCTTAGTTGAACAATTTAAAAAACGCGGCGCAGTGGGTCCTTCATTTGGTCCAACAGTTCTTGCGGGTGATAAGTCTGCACTTCCGCACGGTGAACCAGGAGACCGTGTCATTAAAAAAGGTGACTTTTTACTGATCGATTTTGGAATCGTGTCTAAAGATAACTATGTTTCAGATATGACGCGTACATTTTTCATCGGTGAACCAGATGACAAACAACGTGAAATCTACAATTCAGTACTAAACGCCAACTTAGCAGGCATTAAAGCATCAACAATCGGTACAACGTTCAGTCAAATCGATAAAGCATCACGTGCCGTCATTGAAGCGGATGGTTACGGTGAATACTTTACGCACCGCGTTGGACATGGACTAGGTCATGACTTACACGAAAGACCGTCAGTAGACGACAATAACCATGACGAATTAAAGGAAGGTAACGTTATTACAATCGAACCAGGTATTTACATTCCAGGATACGGTGGCGTGCGTATTGAAGACGCGTTATTTGCAGCAGATGAAGGGCCAATTGTATTAAACGAATTTAAAAAAGATATCGACGGAATGATATTAAAATAAGGTGAGGGTAAATGATGACTCAACATACAAGAATAGAATCTGACTTTCTTGGTGAAAAGGAAA
>DWXM01000019.1 GCA_019119225.1 Candidatus Nosocomiicoccus stercorigallinarum | reverse complement strand
AATCCAATAAAGCAGCAAATATGCTAGTGGAAAAAGGTGTTAAAAAAGGCGACCGTGTATTTATCTTTATGCCAAGATCACCTGAGTTATATTTCGTATTCATTGGTGCAATTAAAATCGGTGCAATTGTAGGCCCTCTTTTTGAGGCATTTATGGAAAAAGCAGTCGTTGATCGATTAGAAGACTCTGAAGCAAATATTTTAATTACGACGTCAGATTTATTAGAAAGAGTTCCTTACAACGATATTGATACGTTAGAACACGTATTTGTTGTTGGTGACGATGTTAAAGAAGATGAAAAAGTAATCGATTTTAAAACTCTATTTGATGAAGCAAGTAATGAGTTTGATATTGAATGGGTCGATCTTGAAGATGGTCTAATTTTACACTATACAAGTGGTTCTACAGGCTCACCAAAAGGTGTGTATCACGTGCATAATGTGATGATTCAGCAGTATATTTCTGGTAAATACGTTACAGACATTAAAGAAGATGACGTCTACTGGTGTACAGCAGATCCTGGTTGGGTTACTGGTACAAGCTATGGTATTTTTGCACCATGGTTAAACCGTGCGACAAACGTAATTGTCGGGGGTCGTTTCTCACCTGAAGCATGGTACTCAGCACTGGAAGAGTTAAAAGTAACAATTTGGTATTCAGCACCGACAGCATTCCGTATGTTAATGGGGGCTGGAGATGAAGTCATTAAACAATATGATCTTAGCAACTTAAGACACTTACTCTCAGTTGGCGAACCATTAAACCCAGAAGTAATTAAATGGGGCGATAAGGTATTTAACTTGAGAATTCATGATACTTGGTGGATGACTGAAACAGGAGCACATATGATTGTAAACTTCCCATCATTAGATATTAAAGCAGGATCGATGGGTAAACCACTACCTGGAATTGAAGCGTCAATCGTAGATGATAGTGGTAAAGAATTACCATCAAATCGTATGGGTAACTTAGCAATGAAAGCACCATGGCCTGCAATGATGAGAGATATTTGGAATAACAACGAAAAATATAAATCATACTTTATTGGTGATTGGTTCGTATCCGGAGATTCAGCGTTCGTAGACGAAGATGGCTATTTCTTCTTCCAAGGACGTATTGATGACGTCATTATGACAGCAGGGGAAAGAGTTGGTCCGTTTGAAATTGAATCGAAACTAGTTGAACACGAAGCGGTACAAGAAGCTGGGGTAATCGGTAAACCAGATCCAGTACGTGGTGAAATCGTTAAAGCATTTATTGCACTTCGTGAAGGATATGAACCAAGTGATGAGTTAAAAGAAGAAATTCGTAACTTTGTAAAACTTGGTCTCGCAGCACACGCAGCACCACGTGAAATAGAGTTTAAAGATAAATTACCAAAAACACGTAGTGGTAAAATTATGAGACGTGTCTTAAAAGCGTGGGAGTTAGATCTTGACGCAGGAGATTTATCTAGTATGGATGATGATTAATATAACAGCAGATTTTTATCTGCTGTTTTTTTATTTGAACTAAAATAGTGATTCAACAAAACTGATAACTGTGGCACAGAACATGATTCTATGTAATAATGATTATTGAGAGATTTATTAAAATCTTAAAAATTATCTTATTTGGGAGATGAAAGCAGAATGGCACATTTAACGGACCAAGAGATTGCTGCAAAAGCAACTTTAAAACCGATTGAAGAAATTGCTGCAAAAGCAGGTATTCCTGAGGAAGCATTAGAACTTCACGGTAAATATAAAGCAAAAGTTGATATTAAAAATCTCGAAGGTAACGAAAATGATTCAAAAGTAGTACTTGTAACAGCAATGAACCCAACACCAGCTGGTGAAGGTAAATCAACTGTTACAGTTGGTCTAGCAGATGCATTTAACCAACTTGGAGAAAAAGTTATGGTTGCACTACGTGAACCATCACTTGGACCAGTAATGGGTATTAAAGGTGGAGCAACTGGTGGTGGACATGCACAAGTATTACCAATGGAGGAAATTAACTTACACTTCAACGGTGACTTACACGCAATCACATCAGCAAACAACACTTTATCAGCATTAATTGATAACCATATTCACCAAGGCAATAAATTAAACATTGACCAAAGAAGAATTACTTGGAAACGTGTTGTGGACATTAACGACCGCGAATTACGTAACGTAGTCATCGGTTTAGGTGGACCAACTTCAGGTGTTCCACGTGAAGACGGTTTTGACATCACTGTTGCAAGTGAGATCATGGCTATTCTTTGTTTAGCAACAGACTTAATCGACCTTAAAGAAAGATTAGGACGTATTGTATTTGGTTACACGAAAGATAAAAAACCAGTTACAGTAAAAGAATTAGGTGTAGAAGGTGCATTAGCATTACTTCTTAAAGAAGCAATTAAACCTAACCTTGTTCAAACAATGGAAGGTACACCTGCATTAATTCACGGTGGACCATTTGCTAACATTGCACACGGTTGTAACTCATTAATTGCAACTAACACTGCAAGAAAATTATCTGACGTTGTAATTACTGAAGCTGGATTCGGTTCAGACCTAGGTGCTGAGAAGTTCATGGACATCAAAGCGCGTTTTGGTAACTTCCAACCAGATGCAATTGTATTAGTTGCTACAATCCGTGCACTTAAGATGAACGGTGGAGTTGCGAAAAATGACTTAGGTGAAGAAAACCTTGACGCACTTAAAGCTGGTATCGTTAACTTAGAAAAACACATCGAAAACGCTCGTAAATTCGGTGTAGAACCAATCGTTGCATTAAACGACTTCGTTACAGATACAGATGCTGAACGTGACTTTGTACTAGACTGGTGTGAAGAGCGCGACGTAAAAGTTGCACTTACACAAGTATGGGAAAAAGGTGGAGAAGGTGGTATTGAGCTAGCGAAACAAGTTAAAGAAGCACTTGAAACGCCAAATAACTTCAAACAACTTTACGACCTTGATCTTTCAATCCCAGAAAAAATCGAAAAAATCGTTACAGAAGTATACGGCGGAGACGGCGTAAACTTCACTGACAAAGCAAAACGTCAAATTAAAGAAATCGAAGAAAATGGTTGGGGAGACTTCCCTGTATGTATGGCTAAGACTCAATACTCATTATCAGACGATGAGAAAAAACTTGGTCGTCCAACAGGCTTCACAATCACAGTTCGTGAATTAATTGCAAAAACTGGTGCAGGATTCATCGTTGCATTAACTGGTAACGTAATGACTATGCCAGGATTACCTAAAGTTCCATCTGCAAACCATATGGATGTTGACGCAGAAGGTAACTCTACAGGTTTATTCTAATAAAAACGAACTATATAGACGCGTACAAAAAAGATGTACGCGTCTATTTTTTATTATTAATAGCATGCATGCCCTTGGATGAATTAAATAAACACCCCTTAAATATAACAATTTAAGGGGTGTTAAATTATTGTGAGCTATTGCTTTGTGAGTCATTTCCTGATTCGCTATTTGAACTATTCGAATTACTTTTACTTTCTTCTACTTTATCTTTAATAGACTTCACGACTTTTTTTGGTGTTGAACCAATACGATAATAGTCATCGTCTGATCCTCTTACAACACCTCGTAAATCGCTTGCTGATAAGCCGGAATCAAAGTCTTTACCGTTACGATTTAATACGTCGTTATCATCTAGACCAGATTTATCACTAAATTGTGTATTGTTTGCAACTAATCCAGAGATTTTTTTATCTTCTCCGCAGTTATCTTTTTGCATTAACATACCACAGAATGACTCTTTAGAAACTGAACTTGGTTGTGAGAACATTTGTCCTGCACCCATTATTTCACTATCTGCATTTTGAAGCGCGCTTGATAGTGATTGCCAGTTATATATTGTAATATGGTCATCGTTTTCTGTGCCATATACTTGAGGGATATTACTATCATAACCCATCCACATGCCGAGTGTGACTTCAGGGTTATATGCAATCATCCAAGAGTCAACAAACTGCTCAGAAGTACCTGTTTTTGTTGCCCAATCATAAGTAGATGAGATTGAGTTATAGTAATCTTTGATGTGGTAGGCTGAACCTGTTTTAAATACTTCTTTTAATATATCTGTCATTAGATATGCAGTTGAATCATTCCATACTTCATTTTCTTTATGCTCATGTTCGTAAATAACATTACCTGTTGGATCAGTTATTTTTTCAATCATATAACTATCTGTCATAACACCGTTGTTACCAAAGCTAGAAAATGCATTGACACCTTCTTCAACAGTCATATTATTAACTCCAAGCGGTAAAGAAGGAATACCAATACCGTCTTGATCAAATAGAGAGTCCGGCATATTAAGGCCTAGGTTATCTAGATATTCTTTTGGATTATGCTTTCTCACTTCTGCCCATAATCTTAACGTTGATAAGTTATAAGAGTTTGCGAGGGCATTTTTTACTGATAATAGACCAAAATCTTTTCTATCATAGTTTTGTGGAGAATAACTTGTACCTGACTGAGGGTTATAAATTGAAAACTCCTTGTCTAAAATTACTGTATCTGGAGCAATCAGTCCTTTATCAATTCCCGGACCGTATACTGCTAGAGGTTTCATTGTTGACCCAGACATTCTTGATGTTTGAGTTGCGTGGTTGTTTTCTGATGTTTTGAAATCTCTACCACCAATGAATCCTAATATTGCACCAGTTTTGTTGTTTTTAAGCATTGCACCAACTTCATGTTTCTGCATTTCACCTTCATCGCTATTTGAAGCGTCAATCGCATCTAACGAATTACGGTCACCATAGTATGAAAATTGATTGTCTTTAACGTCTTGCATTGTGTCATAAATGTTCTTATCAATTGTTGTCTCAATTTGATATCCATTATTTCTCAATGCATCATTTGCTTTTTGAGTATATTCTTCGTTTAAAAGTGGTGTAACATTTAAATCTTCACGAGAAACACCATCTTCCTCAGCGAGAATATATTTTAGAACGCCAACAGCGCGTCTTTCGATTTCTTCAGTTAAAAATGGATACTTTTGGTTTGGTACACTTACTGAACTTGTCATGTTGTCATACAAGTCATAGTTCATTGCTTCGTCGTACTCTTCTTCAGTAATATTACCTTCAGTGAGTAATCGGCCAAGCACGTATTCTTGTCTTGTTTTCCCAAGAGAAAGTTCGTCTTCACTTTTTAAAGAACCATCTACGTTAAACGGTGTATATGCGTATGGGTTTTGAGGAATTCCTGCTAGAAATGAAGCTTCAGCTAAGTTTAAGTCTTTCACTTCTTTACCGAAGACACCTTTAGCAGCGCTTTTAATACCAGCAATATTTTGTCCATTCGCATTACGCCCAAACGATACTGCATTTAAATAAGACGTTAAAATCTCTTCTTTAGAAAGTAAGTCTTCTACTTTAAATGCAAGTAATAATTCCGAGGCTTTACGCTGAAAAGTTGGATCGTTAGTGAGTAGTTGGTTTTTAACGAGTTGCTGAGTTAATGTACTACCACCAGTACCTTCACCACTTGAGACAACCTCTTGAAGTGATGCACGTATAAATGCTTTTGGAACGATACCGTTATGTTCGTAGAAATTCTCATCTTCTGTAACGATAAGTGCTTGAATAACATTTTCTGGTATATCTTCGTATTTAATAGACTCTCTAATTAAATCGGACTTTAACGTACCAAGATTTTCACCTGAAGCAAATGAGACATTTGTGCTTTCAGTGACATCTCTAAGTTTCGTTTCAATTTCTTCATTAGTATAATTGACATCATCATTTACAAGAGCTGCAAAGTAGCCTAAACCTATACTAAATAGTAAGATTCCGATTAAACTTAATGAGAGTATCGTAAATAATAAGACGTTCCATATCGTATCGTATGTCGTATTAAATAAGAAGCGGTATGGATGTTTCGTTTCTTTAAATCGACGAGATATATTATTTGCACGTGCTTTAAAAGAATCCCCTTGAACTTTGTTCTTTGGTTTATCTTGACGTGAGAATAATTGTTTTAAACGATTTATATAATTTTTCTTGTTCATTACGACCTCCTATTGAGAAAATTATATCATAATTTGACATGTACTTAACAAGGATTGTATTATTTAGTTATTGATATTATAATATTAACTACGTTTAAATTTAATATATTGAAATGTAAGAGAAGTAACTAACCGAAAAATTTTCAGAGAGTGTGTGGATGGTGTAAACACATAATTTTCTTTTAGCGAATACACTTACAATTAAAATTTCAAAAGTGAGAACTTTAATCTACATTGAGTAAAAAATATGGTGGTACCGTGTTTAGCACCCATACAGTTTTGTATGGGTGCTTTTTTATATTTAAAGGAGAGATAAAATGAGTGAATTAATTCAAGATTTAAAATGGCGTGGACTATTATACCAAGTGACAAATGAAGAAAACATTGAAAAGTTAGTAGAAAATGAAACAGTATCATTATACTGCGGAACAGACCCAACAGCAGATAGTTTACATATTGGACACTTAGTACCATTTTTAGTATTAAAAAGATTTCAGCAATATGGACATCGCCCAGTTGTATTAGTTGGTGGGGGAACAGGTCAAGTTGGAGATCCTTCATTTAAAGCATCAGAACGTGATTTAATTTCACAAGAAGATTTAGATAAAAACATCGCTGGAATTGAAGCACAATTGCGACGCATTTTTAATTTTGAAAGTGGCAAAGAAACAGACGCAATTTTAGTGAATAACTACGACTGGTTAAAAGATATTAGTTTAATTTCTTTCTTAAGAGATTATGGTAAGCATGTCGGTGTAAACTATTTACTTGCAAAAGATGCCATTCAGTCACGTTTAGAAACAGGTATTTCATTTACAGAATTTACGTATAACATCATTCAAGCTATCGACTTTTTACACTTAAGAAATTCATATAATGTGAAAATTCAAGTCGGTGGTTCAGACCAATGGGGGAACATCGTTTCAGGAATTGATTTAATGCGTCGTATCGATGGAATTACAGATGCTGAAGGACTGACAATCCCTTTAGTGACAAAATCTGATGGTTCTAAATTCGGTAAATCTGAAGGTGGAAACATTTGGTTAGACGGAGAAAGAACATCTCCATACGAGTTTTATCAGTTTTGGTTTAACCAAAATGATGAAGATGTCATTCACTTTTTAAAAGTATTTACATTCTTATCTCGTGAAGAAATCGAAGCGCTTGAAGAAAGTGTTAAAACTGAACCACACTTACGTAAAGCACAGCGTGCATTAGCTGAAGAAATGGTTAAAGTTGTACATGACGAAGCGGCTCTTGAAGAAGCGTTACGTATTACTGAAGCATTATTTAGTGGAAATATTAAAGAGTTATCAGGTAAAGAACTGAAAGATGCAATGAAAAATGCACCACAAGCAACAGTAGAAAATACTGAACATCCACTTGTGAACTTACTTGTAGATACTAAAATCTCATCAAGCCGTCGTCAAGCACGAGAAGATATTAAGAACGGTGCAATTTACATTAACGGTGAGCGCGAGCAAGATGTTGATTACACAGTAACTTCTAAAGACTTTTTAGAAGGGGATTTAATCGTATTTAGACGCGGTAAGAAAAAATATACAGTCGTTTACTTTGAATAATATGAAGAAAAATCTTAAGGATCTATTTACGAGTCGAGATAGTGTTAAAGGCTATGTCGACTCTAGTCTTTTTTACGATGAGTCAATGGGTGCTTTTATCATTAATGATGAAAAAATTGCTAAAGATGTATTAAAGAGTAAATCTTTTACGGCGTTTAGAAAGCAAGACCAAATTGAGTCGTTAAGTACATCTAATGAAAATAAACGAGTGATGACAGAATTTTATAATCACTGGCTGATGTATCAAAAAGAAGGGGTACATCATACTGAGATGAAGCGTGCCTTGCAGCGCGCTATAAATCAGACAATTCGACATTTAGTAGGTTCAAGTAAAAAAGCAGAAAATGATATTATTTTTAAAGAAAATGTAGATGTTATTAAAGATGTATCAGAGCCGTTTGTTGTATCATACTTATCACAGTTTTACGGATTAAATGAAGCGGACTATCATTTACTTTTAAAAGAGGGCGACGCATTAATTGAATACATTATGACAGGTGATGGTGACGGTGAAAGAATCGTAACATCTATACAGTCTGTTAGAGAAATTCTAAAAGATTTAATACTAAAAGAAAAGATTAGTGAAGGTGGATTTATACGATCTATTATTCATGAAGCTGGTTTTAGTAGAGAAGTACTAGATATTATTTTAAATCTTGTTATCGATGGTCACCGTCCATTTTTAAGTAGTGTAAATAGTCTAATCTATGAAAAAGTAAAATATAATCTGTCAGCGACTCAGCATACTGTAAAAGATGTACTTAAAAAGCACCCACCGTTTCCATATATTAGAAGAGTATGTGTAAAAAAAGAAACGTATGACGATATGACTATTGAAGTAGGCGATCATGTTTTAATTCTTATTTATACGGTCAATGACACTATGAAAGGTTACGGGTTAACGTTTGGTCACGGTATACATTACTGTTTAGGTGTAGTAATTGTTACTCTTGGCCTAGAACGATTATTAAAATTAGATATTTTAAATAAGTACGATATTGAAAACTATGAGTGGATGACAACTTTCGGTTTTAAAGAACTGTCGTCACTGCATATAAAAAAGACACTTCCTTAATGGATAACTCATTATAAAAGGAAGTGTCTTTATTTATTAGAAAAGCATCAATGCTACAACAATTATAATTGGGAGTGAAATCGCAGTTCTCATTAGGAAAATAAGGAACATTTTTCCAACACCTAGTGGGATTTTTGAGCCTAAAATAACTCCTCCAACTTCTGATAAGTATAGAAGTTGTGTAATACTTAACGCTCCAACAATAAATCTCGCCATCTCTGATACTTCACTACCGATGACTAATGTCGGTAAAAACATATCTGTAAACCCGATAAATAATGTTTCAGATACAGCTTTAGCATCTGGAATTCCAATTGTTTCTAAAATTGGAACGAACGGTGCACCAATAATACTAAATATCGGTGTAAATTCAGCAAGTATTGTACCGAGTGTACCAACTGCCATAACGACAGGTAGTACCGCAAGCCACATATCTAGTACAGTTTTATAACCATCTCTAACAATTTCAATAGGACCATCTGCTTTTTTAGCCGCTTCAATCGCTTGCTTATATCCCCAAGATAAAGTCGTTTCACCGTCAGGGATTTTTTCACTATATCCGTTATGTTCAACGTAATACGTATCATCAATTTTAGATAGTGGCGGAATACGTGGAAGTATAATCGCACACACTAGCCCTGAAAATATAACTGTTGCATAAAACGGTACAAAATAATTTAACATCTCTAAGTATTCTAAAATTACAATTGTAAATGTGATCGATACGACAGAGAACATCGTCGCAATAACTGTTGCTTCACGTTTTGTATAAAAGCCAGATTCATATTGTTTACTTGTAAGTAATACTCCAATTGTTCCGTCCCCAACCCATGATGCTAAGTTATCGACTGTTGAACGTCCAGGTAATGTAAATATCGGACGCATTAATTTTCTAAATAATGTACCGATAAATTCAAGCAGTCCGTAGTTTAAAAGTAGTGGCAGTAAAAATCCAGCAATTAAAAATACAGCAAATAACGTTGGCAGTAAGTCATAAAATACTGTACCACCAGTATCTTCAGACGTAATTTGAATCGGTCCGATATCAAATAAGACTAGTATTCCAAATACCGCACCTAATATACGTACAATATTCCAAGCAAATGATTCGTTAAATAATTGATTCATTAAAGTACTTTTTGATTTAACAACGTAGGAATATATTAAAGAAAACATAGCTGAAATGACCATAATTGCCGCGACGATATAACTGATCGCATTTTCCCCAAATAAACTAATAAAATCGAGTATTTTATTGGCGATAAAAGCAACTGGTACTGTAACTTCATCATTTTCATTTTTAATTGGACATATAAAAATAAATATCCCGATTAAGGAAGGGATAATAAACTTCAAATTATTTTTTAGTGAATACATGACAACACCTCTTTGTTTTTATAATTATACATTATAATGTTTAAAAATAAAACTATAATTTGAATAAAACCGTATGATACTGTCATTATATATCGAACAATCATTTCGTGTTATATTAGTGTAAGACTTTTTGTAAGGTGATTAGATGAATCGAAAGTTAGTTATAATATTTATGTTTACAATATTTTTACTTGGAATTATGGAACTAATTATTTCAGGTTTAATAGAAATGATTAGTAGTGATTTAAATATTAGTTATGGGTTAACAGGACAACTGATTACAGTGTACGCTGTATCATTTGCAGTTTTTGGACCATTATTAATACAGCTCAGTGAAAAATTCACTCAAAAGAAAACGATATTATATTCATTTTTAATATTTATACTTGGTAATGTAATCTTTATGCTTAGCCAGTCGTTTTTCACACTTGCTATTGGTCGTGTGATTACAGCGATGGGTGCATCCGTCTTAATTGTTAAGATTTTAGACTTAACTTCACTATTATCTGAAGCACACTTAAGAGGAAAAATGATCGCACTCGTTTACATGGGATTTAGTGCAGCGAATGTTTTTGGAATACCAATTAGCACACTCATAGGTAATATTTTTGGATGGCGTGAAGTATTCTTTATCATCATAATTTTAACGATTATCGTATCGACAATTTTATTAAGAAAACTCCCAGAAACTTCTCACATACCAAATGCTGACGATGAAAACATTATATTAAATAAAAAGAACGTTGTATTATATATTACGATTACATTACTCGTACTGACAGCAAACTTTAATATTATCGGGTATATTTCACCATTATTAACAGAAAATAGTTTTTCATTAAATCAAGTATCACTTGCATTGTTTGTTGCTGGCCTTGGTGGGATGTCTGGAACATATTTAGGTGGTATACTCGTTGACAAATTCAATATTAAGCATGCGATCGTTATAATGCTAATATTATTTACGACAATAGCAATTTCGTTACCGTTTACGTTTAATATACCACTTCTATTTTTTATTGCGTTTTACTTGTTTAACGTTTTCCAGTGGAGTACATCCCCAATGATTCAGTCAGGACTTGTTAACAGTGTAAAGGGAAGTGCTTCTAAAGTATTTAGTTGGAACATGTCGAGTTTAAACTTAGGCATTGGACTCGGTGCAGTTATTGGTGGAATATTTATCGATAAAATTGTAGTATCATATTTACCATTTATTAGCGCCGTATTTTTAGTCGTTGGAATTATTATTGCGACTCAGCTAACGTATGTAGAAAGTAGGAAGTAGTTTGAAAAGAATTTTTGTTCTAATTATGTTGTCTGTCATATTAATATTCGGTTTAAATTATACTGGATTGTATAATATTGATTTAACAGTCCAGAGCTTAATATATATGATTATATTTTTAGCGATTGTTTCAATGATTTACCGTATTATTTTTAAGTTTATAAAATCATTTGCAAGTTTATTTATAATTGTAATCGTCTTAATTGTTTTATATTATTTCTATGTATACTTTACTGGAAAACCAATTGAATCATTAGATTCAATTAATCAGTACTTATTTAGTTAAGGAGGCAGTAAATGGAGATTGTAAATATTACCCCGCCATATATCGATGAAGTGCTTAGTCTTCAAAAAGAAGTCTATGATAATCTTGAAGATAAAGAAGTATTAGAAACGTTAGGTCGAGAAGACATGCTGACGTTATTAGAAAGTGAATATAGTGTTGGAGTGTTTGATGCTAAAGAATTAAAAGCACTTAGAGCATTTTATATACCAAAAATAGATGAAGATGAACATTTAGCAGATGACGCAAATGTCAGTCGTGAAGATACGATTTACTCAGAGATTACATTTATCCATGAGGATTTACGTGGAAAAAACCTTCAATTAAAAATGGGGAAGGTATTACTAGAAAAATTACGTAAAGATAAACAGTTTAAATATTTAATTGGTACAGTAATGCCGACAAATTTACCAAGTTTAAAAAATACAATGTCACTTGGCTTAAATATTGTAAACACAAAAATTAAATATGGAAATAAAAGACGTCATATTTTAATGCTCGACTTAGAAAACGAACAAACGCTAAGTGGAGATCCAATTAAAATTAAATACGATGATTTTGATTGGATGCTAGAAAACGGGAAAGATTATGTCGGAGTTGAGTTAAAAGACGACTATATTACGTATTATAAAAAATAGAGAAGAGTTAAAACTCTTCTCTTTTTTAAAATAAAACAAACCTCGACGGGTCATCTTTATAATGAAGTTTCACTACAAACGGATACGATAAGCTTGGAGATCCTAAAAATGTATATTGCTGTTCGAGTTTAATGTCTCTTTTACCAATTGGGTCATATATAATGACAGACTTGTTATTCTTTTCAATCGTAATATATTGTCCTCGTGGCTTTTTCACAATATTTGTTACCGTGTAATCTGAAAACTTTAAAGGGGTATTTTCTCGATACTCACCTTTTTCAAACTTCGGAATATCTGCTTCATAATAATCATCTGTTAAATAATAAGCGTGGACAACATCTTGTATTTGTTTACTCAATACGTTATCCGCGATTTCTTTTGGGTTATAATATAATTTTTCTTGCTGATAAACACCAACAACGATGACTGTAACGACCAAACTGACGATTGTAAACCCGGACCACATCGCAGACCTTTCGCCTTTTGATGCGTGTTTAACTGTTAAAGTAAATAATGCGAGAGTAATCAAACTGAAAACAATCGCTAAAATCAAGTACGTATTCATTTCATCACCTGAATAGAGTAATAGTTAGATTTTAGATTAAAATGATTTAAAATTCAATATCACTTACTATCAATTGTCGGTTTAACAATAATCTCGACATTTCCTCGTATCGCGTTAGATACCATGCAGTTATTGTCTGCAATTTTTATTAATTTCTCGATACGTTTTTCTAATTTCTCAGTATCATCAGTAGAAACAGTCGGATAGTGAGTAATTGTCTCCATTTTAAATTTGCCACTCTTACTTAAAGAAGCGGTACCGACAGAGTTTAAAGTAATTTTAACATTTGTAAATCTTGCGCGCTCTAGTGCTGCAGCAAGACTAATAATGTAACAACTCGATGCAGCAGCAACTAATAATTCGTCAGGATTTGATGCGTCACCAGGACCTCGAAGTTCACTTGGAATAGAAATCTTACCATCGATATGATCAGCTTTAAAATCTCCGATAGAGTTCCTACCATTTTCCCAGTTTGTTTGTACTTTAAAATCATGCATAATCATAGAATCACCTTTAAATTTATTTTATTATATTAATGAAAGGAAGTTTTTATATGAAAGTAACGTTAAGAACATTATACTCAATTTTATTAATGGGTGCAGGAGTATTACACTTTATTAATTTAGAAGGATTTAGAAGAATCGTCCCATCAGTATTACCTTGTAAGACGTTTATCGTAAAATTTACAGGTGTATTAGAAATACTATTTTCGGTTTTATTATGGGTGAAAAGTAAAAATAACATTTATGGAAAACTCATTGCATTATTTATGATTGCAGTATTTCCAGCGAATGTTTATATGGCTTTAAAGAAAATACCATTTAAACCAGGCACTGAAGCAAATCCATACGTATTATACGGACGTCTTCCGCTTCAAATCCCACTAATCATCGGAGCGTTAAAGTTAGGAAGAAGATAAAAATAAGACCACATAGATTGTTAAACACTATCTATGTGGTCTTTTATTTTAATTAATATTTTCTAATGATTTAAAATACACTTAAAATTAAAATACTCCAGAAACATAAGTTTCTGGAGTATAAATACGAATCTATTATCTTGAGTAGTACTCAACGATTAATTGTTCGTTAATTTCAGCTGATAATTCGCTACGTTCTGGTAGACGTACGAATGTACCTTCTAATTTGTCTGCATCGAAGTCTAGGTATTCTGGAACGAAGTTGTTGAATTCTAG
>DWXM01000018.1 GCA_019119225.1 Candidatus Nosocomiicoccus stercorigallinarum | reverse complement strand
TGGTTAATTAACAAATTTGTATCATCCAACGTCGTTTTTGTTAGATAAAAAGATTTATTTAACAAAAAGTACTATGTGGAACCGAAATATGTTAAATAAATCAGGATAATTAACAAAATCGAAGAAATTTTGTTAATTAACCATTTGAAGTGGTAATAGTATTACTCTTTAATGTATAATATCTCCCCTTCTTACTTCCGTGAGTGTGGCAGATTTCTTTTAGTAAACGTCTCAACTTGCTTGGTGAGTATGTATGATCAATCCATTCTAGTAGGCGCCTTAATGTTATTTCGTCACTTGGAAATAATGTCTCTAGTTCAGTAATACTCCTCACAATCGCAGACTCTATTTCTTCCCTAGTCTCACATGATTGACACTTCAATTGTTTGTATGTGTCTACCTCTAACCATCCTGAACAATACTGACATGCTAAACCCTTCTTTGCTTTGTTAAAATCTAAATTTAATTCAAGTTCATAACGTGATTTTAATAATCGACTATCTTCTAAGCGGTGAACTATATACTCATGTTTTTTATCGTAAACTTCTTCGTTTAGCGAATCTAAAAACCGATTTAATTGACTCGCCATGACTACTGGCATGTCTCGTGTTAAACAGTAAAGCGAAAACTGTTCGTTTACAAATACAACATAGTACTTTATATTTAAGTTCAAATTTAATCGTTTCAAATGACTATGTAACATGATTTCTGCACGTTCAACTTGTGAAAATGGGTGTTTAATCTTTCTCAATGGATTTAATCGATAAAACCCATCCTGCCGTATTTCAAAATCACCGTAATAATTTTTTACTTCAATAATAATACAACTTTGATTCAATAAAATTAAGAAGTCAATCTGACATTCGCTACCGTTCACTTCAAATCGATAGTCACTAATCACCGATATTTCAGGGTTCAGTTTAGTTTCAATTAAGCCTTTTAAATAATATTCTCCAATTCTACCTTTTCTTTCTTTATCTAATTGGATTTGCTGATCACGGTCTAGATCATATCGTTTTTCTAATATCTCGAGATGAGTCACTTTCACATTATCTCCTCCTATAAACATATGCTAGGAAATAACGTTTTTTCTTTTATCAAATTTATTATTTTTATTAACAGAAATACGTCCTGAAAACTAAAATTTGTTAAATAAGTTCGTTTAATTAACAAATTTGTATCATCCGTCCTCATTTTTGTTAGATAAAAAGATTTGTTTAACAAAAAGCACTATGTAGCACATAAATATGTTAAATAAACCAAGATAACTAACAAAATCGAAGATTTAGTGTTAATTAAAATAACTTACTGCCTTTATCTATCAAACAAGTGCTAGTTAATTCTTTAATGATATAATATTAATAGGAGTTGATTGTATGAGAAATCTTTCGATTGAACAAAAAGCATATATTGAAAATTACGTTTCAAATGAAAAAAAGAATCTAATTATCGCATATGTATTATGGTTTTTCTTAGGTATATTTGGTGTTCATCGCTTTTATGTTGGCAAAACCATCACCGGTCTTGTTATGTTAATTTTAGGACTAATTTGTGGATTACTTACTTTAATTTCATTCGGAACACTTTCATTCATTACAATGGCACCAATCACAATTTGGTGGTTCATTGATGCAGTACTCATTATTTTTATGGTAAATAACTATAATAGACGCCTAAGAAGAGAAGCGCTGAGAAGTATCGCGCGCTAGCCGAATCCTGAACAAGTAGATCACACAAAAAAGTCCTATGACCATAACTGGATCATAGGACTTTCTTTTATTTAATCCATCTAATTTAATTTCGCAAAAGCGACTAACTCACCTTTGTCACAAGATTCAAAACCATTCTTTTCATAGAAATGTCTTACATTAGGTGCTTCATCAGTTAATAAAACTTTCTGCCTGACATCATCATATTTGTTTAAAACGTGTTGCAAAATTTCAGTCGCAATACCTTGATTTTGATACTCTTTTAACACGAGTATATCTTGTATATAAATAATCGTTAAACCATCACCGACAACACGAATTAAGCCAACGAGGTTATCGTCTTCCCATGCTGTTAAGACAAATAACGACTCGTTTATTGCCTGCTGTAAAAGTTCTAAGTCATTTGTATAGGCGTACCACTCTGCATCATTATATAGCTTCTCTAATTGTTCTTTATCAATGTGTTTTTCATTACTAAAAGTTATTGTCATCATTTTCTCCTCACAGTAACAACGAGAAATTACTTAAGATAAAAACAATTCGCGTTACTTTTCTTCAAACCCTTGTGTTTCTAAGAATTCTTTGACGTTTTTAAACGTGCCACCCTTTTCAGTATGACCGATGGTACTCTCGCCATCATCGACGTTTTCTGTCCCACTAATTGTCACTAAAATACCGTCATCTGTCTCTTTAACTTTCGTCTTTGTATCGACACCTTCGAATTGGTTTAAATCTGAATAAAAACTCTCTAACTGTTTTAAATCTTTTTTAGTAAATGAATCATCACTAGACTCTACAAAATTTGATGCTTGTTCTTTAGGAACTAAGTTTTTAACCTCAAATTCTAGCGATCTAAGTTCTTCTCCACTATGATTTACTGTAATAACCATACCATTATCATCATCAGTTTTATTTTCAAACTCTGTAGACTCTGTGTTACATGCAGATAAAAAGACTGTTAAAACTACAACTAGTACATATTTTAAAAACTTCATCTTTTACTCCTCATATTAAAAAAACACTCGAGGATAATCCCCGAGTGCTTATATTTTGGTTACAATTATTCGTTAATTTCAGTAACTACACCAGAACCTACTGTACGTCCACCTTCACGGATTGAGAAGCGTGTACCGTCTTCGATAGCGATTGGTGAAATTAATTCAACGTCCATTTCAACGTTGTCACCAGGCATAACCATTTCAGTACCTTCTGGTAAGTTTACGATACCTGTTACGTCAGTTGTACGGAAGTAGAACTGAGGACGGTAGTTTGTGAAGAATGGAGTGTGACGTCCACCTTCATCTTTAGATAAAACGTAAACTTCAGCTTTGAACTTGCTGTGTGGAGTAATTGATCCAGGGTGAGCAAGTACTTGACCACGTTGGATGTCTTCACGTGATACACCACGTAATAACGCACCAATGTTGTCACCAGCTTCAGCGTAGTCTAATAATTTACGGAACATTTCTACTCCAGTTACAGTTGTCTTAGAAGATTTTTCAGCAAGACCAATGATCTCAACTTCTTCACCAACTTTGATTTGTCCACGTTCAACGCGTCCTGTAGCAACTGTACCACGACCAGTGATTGAGA
>DWXM01000092.1 GCA_019119225.1 Candidatus Nosocomiicoccus stercorigallinarum | reverse complement strand
AGAAAATACTGAAGGAATTTACCGCGCGTTACACGACGCACAGTTTGCTACTCTTTAGATAAAAAACGATCCCTTTTAAAAAGGGATCGTTTTTTATAACCAAATCGTTTTCTCTTTTTTGTCTGTACGTTTTCTACTAAGTTCTTTTGCATTATCGTTTTCACCGAAAAATATAGCTCCAACGACTTCCTCGTCTTCTTCTATACCTAATGCTGATTTTACTTCTTCACTGTTATAAACAGGTCCAGTTTTCCAAATCGAATCGATGCCCATACTCGTCGCTTGAATGAGCATGTTTTCAATCGCAGCGCCGACTGCTAATATATCTTCTTCATATTTTCCACGTGTTTTGTTTTTATTTTTACTATAGACCGCTAAAATGACTGTTGGCGCGACCATCGTTTTACTGACCATTTTCACTTTCATACGTTCAAATTCTTCTTCAGTAATATCTCGGTTTTTTTGGAATTCCATCGCTGCATCATAGAACTTTTGCATATTATCTCCTTGCATAACAAAAAACTTCCAAGGTTCTGTAATATGATGGTTCGGTGCTTGGATTGCTGCTTCTATAATCGTTTCAACTGCTTCTTGAGAAATCGGTTCAGTTTTCTTAAATATTTTTGTACTTTTTCTATCATAAATTGGTTTAATAACGTCCATTAATGATTCTCCTTATTGAAATTCGTGTAGTGATTTAAATTGTATATTTATTTCATCACCAATGTCTATATTATTCTCTCTAGTGAGTAAGACAAGTCGCTGATTTTTATATGTAAATGATACAAATATATCTCCACCAATTGTTTTTACGTCTATCACTTGTACTTTAATACCGTCTTCTACAATATAAATGTCTTCTCGTCTTACCCCACAAAGCTTACCATGGTATTTAAAAACATTCATCGGATGAGTTCCGAAAAACTGTGCAACAAATGGATTAGTCGGATGACTATATACTTCAGATACGTCACTAAATTGCTCGACTTCTCCACCATTAAGAACGAGTATTTTATCGCCTAATTTCATTGCCTCATTATGATCGTGTGTGACATAGATAATCGTTTTCTTTTCTTCAGTTTTAATACGTAAAATAAGGTCTGTAATTTCACGTTTTAAACTCGTGTCAAGACTGGCGAGTGGTTCATCCATTAATATAATATCTGCATTTGTCGCGAGGCTTCTAGCAAGCGCAACACGTTGTTGTTCTCCACCTGAAAGTTCATGTGGGCGCTTATTTAAATGTTTAAAAATATCCAACTCATTCGCAATTGTTTCAACGTGCATTGTCAACTTCTCTTTACTCATATTTTTCTTAATACTAAACTCGATATTTTGTTTTACTGTTAAGTGTGGGTATAATGCAAGATTTTGAAAGACAAATGTTAAATTACGATCTTTAGGTTTTGAATATGTCATATTTTTGTTATCTATAAAAACTTCACCGCTTGACGGATCCAAAAGTCCTGCGATTATTCTTAAAATCGTACTTTTACCAGATCCAGACGGCCCAACAACTGCGAGGCACTCTCCTTCTTTAATATTAAAACTCACATCATTAAGTGCAGTGCTCTCTTCAAAGTACTTAGTAATATTATTTAATTTAACTTTACTCATAAATCTATTATACATAATACACTTACTTATTGAACTATCTTGAAAAATTTAGCATAATGTAAGTGATAGGCAATATATGCTTAATAATATTTTAGGAGTGGGAATTCTTTCATGTCACATTTAGACAAAGTAACAAACGGTAATGGATTTATTGCAGCGTTAGACCAAAGTGGTGGTTCAACACCTAAAGCTTTACGCTTATATGGTATCTCTGAAGATAGCTACGATACTGAAGAAGAAATGTTTGATCTTGTACACAAAATGCGTACACGCATCGTGACGTCACCAGCATTTACGAGTGACAAAATTTTAGGTGCAATTCTTTTTGAACAAACAATGGAAAGTAAAGTAGACGGTAAATACACTGCTGAGTATTTAGCTGATAAAGGTATCGCACCATTCTTAAAAGTAGACAAAGGACTTGCAGATAAAGAAAACGGTGTTCAGTTAATGAAACCAATGCCTGAACTTGATGAGTTATTAGACCGTGCAAACGAACACGGCATCTTCGGTACAAAAATGCGCTCAGTCATTCATGAAGCAAATGAAGACGCAATTAAAGAAGTGGTAAAACAACAATTCGATATCGGTAAAAGAATTTTAGACAAAGGTTTAGTACCAATCATCGAACCAGAAGTTGATATTCACTCAGAAGACAAAGAAAAAATCGAAGACATTATGAAAGTTGCGATTTTAGATGAGTTAGAAAAATTAGAAGAAGGACAAGATGTCATGCTTAAACTGACAATTCCGTCAGTAAGAAACAACTTTAAAGAATTAGTCGAACATCCTCGCGTCATTCGTGTTGTTGCATTATCAGGTGGGTATAGCCGTGCAACAGCAAACGAATTATTAAAAGAAAACGATGGTATCATCGCAAGCTTCTCACGCGGATTAACAGAAGGTCTATCCGTCGATCAAACTGATGAAGAATTCAACAACATGCTTGAAGATTCAGTCGAAAAAATCTACGATGCTTCAGTAAATAAAAAATAATTAAATAAGATAAAACCGAAATCAATTACGATTTCGGTTTTTTGTTTAATTCGTTCGTCTTATAATAATTATTATGATACCGTTAAAGTTAATATAACAAAAAGTAGGTTTAATTATGAAGCTAGATATTTTATATGAAGACAACCACGTCATTGCTGTGACAAAACCAAATAACATCCCCGTTCAAAGAGATGATTCTAATGATAAAGACATGCTTACAATTGTAAAAGAATATATTAAAGAAAAATATAACAAACCCGGTAACGTATTTTTAGGTCTTGTACATCGCCTCGACCGCCCGGTGGGTGGTGCGATTGTGTTTGCGAAGACTTCTAAAGGTGCGAATCGACTATCCAATGAGATTCGTAAAAATACATTTGAACGCAGTTACGTCACAATTGTAGAAGGACATTTAAAAAAAGAAGATACCCTTGAAGATTATTTAGTGAAAAACCGTAAAACGAACAAATCCTTTGTCGCGAGTAAAGATACAAAAAATGCAAAGCGCGCAGTGCTTGAATATAAAACTATCAGTGCGAATGAAGCACTCAGTCTACTCGAAGTTAAACTTCATACCGGTCGTTCACATCAAATCCGTGTGCAACTATCAAATCAAAATGCTCCGATTTTTGGTGATCAACGATATAACAAAAATAGTAAAGTCGGCGAACAAATCGCTTTATGGAGTTCTGAAATTAAATTTAAACACCCGACTAAAGATGAAATCATTACAGTCACAAGTACTCCTCCAAACCGCTATCCTTGGAATAGATTCACGAATTAAGTCTATTTGACTTAATTCGTGTCTATCATTAACGTTCCGTAACTTGCAACGAGCTTTACTTTATATTCTCCATTTCCGAGTACTTTCCCGTCAATTTCTTCATCATATCCGTCGATAATAAGTGCACCGAATTGTTCTTTTAGATTTAACTCTGCATTATCAAACATCTTATCTAGCGTAATCATCGCGTTACCTGTTGCGACTTTACCGTCGATATGCTGATCTTGATTTACATTGTCTAAAACGAGTTTTCCAGTACTCACGTTAAATTTTAAACGCTTTGTATCGACGTCATCAATTCTCATTTCTCCTGTTTGAAGATAACACGTTAACATATCTGCCTCTACTCTTTTAATAATCACTTGACCTACATCATTTTTAAATTGTATATCTTTCGCTTTTATAGAGTCCGCATGAATAGAACTGTAATGCTGAATCATTTCAAGTCGATCAATTTTTTTATCTGGTAAATAGATTTCTAAACGCGTGTTGTTGTTTGCATGAGACAGTTTTAAATTAAGATGAAATATACCATTGTTAATGTCATATTCAACCTTATCCAAATCGATATCTTTTGTTAAATTAAAATGTAGGTACTCATCGTCCGACTTATAAACATAAACAGGAACAAACGTCGTTTCAAATTTAAAATGTGTGATGTCTTCATCTATTGTTATATCTTTTTTGTTATACAAGTATTTTTCAGCAAGTAATTCTGGAGATCCTAACTCTTTAATAAGTGCGTCATCGTTACCTTTTTCTCGAAATCGATTCAATAACGAATCAATTATTTTATCTTGTTGTTTACTAGTTAATGATTGTAAATGATACTTCACAGTTCCTAAATACTCATAACGATCCATTTAGCGACACCTTTCTTTTTTAAACTTTTCTTTTCTTAGTTATACTAATAAGTAAATTCATAAAGGAGATTTTTTAATGACTTTATTTAATCATGATTCATTATACTATAGCGAAAAAGTAAAACAAAAAGAAGTCAGTGTGACAGAGCTCGTCGAGCGTGCTATTTATAATATCGAACATTATGATGATATGAATGCAGTCATACACTTACAAAAAGATAAAGCGCTTAATACCGCGAAAGACATGGATAAAAAGCTAGAACGTTTATCTTCTGAAAATATAAAAGAATTACCACCATTTTTTGGTGTACCAATTCTTGTGAAAGACCTTGGACAAGAAGAAGAAGGTATCAAAGCGACGAATGGGTCAAAACTTTTTAAAGACTACATCCCTAAGACTTCAAGTAACTTCGTTAAAAACTTAATTGAGAACGGGTTTGTTATTGTCGGACGTACAAACGTGCCTGAATTCGGATTTAAAATGATTACTGATTCTGACTTATACGGTAATTCGTACTCACCATTTGGTCAGCCCTTAACATCTGGGGGATCTAGTGGTGGCGCTGCTGCAGCATTAAAACGTGGGCTTGTACCCGCTTCGTCAGGTAGTGATGGCGGTGGTTCTATTAGAATACCGGCAAGTTTAAACGGACTAATTGGCTTAAAACCAACTAGAGGACGTACAACTAGCGGTCCAGGAAGTTATAGACAATGGCAAGGTGCGTCAATCGATTTCTTTTTAACAAAATCCGTCCGAGAGACATATGAATTACTTAAAGTAATGGATAATCAACCGATTGCATCACCATACTTACCGCCGAGATTAGATCTTAATGGTCTGAGTAAACCTAAAGAGAGACTTAAAATTGCGTATAGCTATGAATCACCGATCGGTTCTGAAGTCAATCAATCTGCAATTGATACTTTGAATGATACAGTAGAAAAACTTAAAAAACTTGGGCATGAAGTTGTTGAAGATACTGTACCAGTAGACGGACAACAAGCCATTCATTCATATTTTACGATGAACATGGTTGAAACCGCTGCGATGTTTAAGGATATGGAAAAAGCTTTAGGTAGAGAAATTAAAAAAGATGATGTTGAGCTTATTTCTTACGGAATGTATCACGCCGGGTTAAGAGTACCCGGGTGGATGTATACTCAGTCTTTAAACTACTGGGATACGCTGAGTGATTTATATCATCGTTTCCTTGACGATAATAATTATGATTTTTACTTAACACCAACAATGAATGGTCCAACAAAAGATATTAATGCCTTTACTCCTTCAAAAGAATCTATTGAGAAATTACAAAATATAGAAAACCTGTCTGATGAAGAAACGTCTCATATATTTGAAGAAGTATTCAAAGTAAGTAGCATGTACAGTCCATATACTTGGACGATAAATCTAACAGGTCAACCAGCAATTAGCCTTCCACTGTATGAAACAAAAGATGGACTACCAATAGGCAGTATGTTTATTGCACGTAAAGGTGAGGAAGATAGATTACTAGAACTTGCTTATGAATTAGAAGAATCCGGGTTTATTAAATCTAATATTCATGAAACTAAATAATAAATTCATTTAATTTACTTAGGAGGTATATATGAAAAGAAAACCTACATTTATTGAGTCAATATCATGTTTTATTGTCCTTGCTGCTTTAATCGGAATTGGATTTGGTATATATGAAATCCCAATTCAGCCCCTACTTTTAATTACAGCACTATATTCAGCTTTAATTGCTTTAAGAGTCGGTGTGTCTTGGGAAGAGATGGAAGATAATATTATTAAAAATCTAAAAACGGCAATGCCAGCCATTTTCATCATCTTTGTCGTCGGCATAATAATTGGTACATGGATTTACTCTGGAACTGTACCGATGTTAATTTATTATGGCTTAAAATTAATTCATCCGAGTTATTTTTTAGTTATGGCATTTATAATTGTCGCGATAGTTTCAGTCGCAACAGGAACAGCTTGGGGATCTTCAGCAACTGCCGGGGTTGCACTGATGGGAATAGCAACTGAATTAAATATACCACTTGGTATTGCTGCAGGTGCAATCATTTCGGGTGCGATTTTTGGAGACAAACTCTCTCCTCTATCAGATACAACAAACCTTGCAGCTTTAGTTGTTGAAACAGATCTTTATACACATATAAAACATATGCTCTGGACAACAGTTCCGGCCTCTATTGTAGGTTTAATTATTTGGTTTATTGTCGGTCGTCGTTTTGAAAGCGAGAGCGTAAATGCATCGAGTGTCAATAATTTATTAAATCAACTTGATGACATATACAATTTTAATTTATTTATGTTGTTACCTTTTATTTTGATACTCTGGGGTGCTTTTACAAGAAAACCGATCGTTCCAGTCATGTTTTTATCTTCATTACTCGCGATTCTTATTGGTACTTTGTCTAATGGTTTTTCTATCGTTGACGGGGTGACTTCAATGGCCAACGGTTTTACTACAGAAATGATAGACAATAAAACAACTTATTCTGAATCTATACAGTCTCTTCTAAACCGCGGAGGTATTTTTTCTATGATTACAATTGTGGTTACAATATTTTGTGGATATGCCTTTGCTGGCATTGTAGAAGTGGCTGGTTGTTTAGATACTATTTTAAATTCATTTTTTAAATATATTAAGAGTAAAACTGGTTTAATCGCGTCAACAATTTTAGGTAGTTTAATTATTATTTTTACATCAGGAGTTGCATCTATTTCTATAATAATGGTCGGCGTACTCATGAGAGATGCTTATAAAGATCAAAATTTACCACCTGAAACTCTGTCACGTACACTAGAAGACTCTGGGACTATGGTTCTTGCTTTTGTCCCTTGGGGTGTTTCAGCTATATATTATTTAGAAGTACTCGGCGTTGGAGTCAATGAATATGCAATATGGGCGATTCCTTGTTATTTATGTATCGTATTTGCACTTATATATGCAATCACAGGTATTGGACTTGGCACGAAAGAAGAAAATGCTAAGTGATAGTAAGCGTTCGCTTATTGTTGTATTTATAATTTTCTGCTATCATTTATACATTATTATACGATTGGAGATTATTATGGACCTTTTAAAACAGCGCATATTAAATGACGGTGAAGCATTAAACGAAAACGTACTTAAAGTCGACTCTTTTTTAAATCATCAAATTGATCCACTTTTAATGAAAGAAATTGGACAAGAATTTATTCATCGATTTGAAGACGTCGAATTTACAAAAGTTTTAACACTTGAATCTTCAGGTATCGCACCATCCGTAATGGTCGGTATGATTTTAGATATTCCTGTTGTATTCGGTAGAAAAAGACAATCTTTAACATTGAACGATAATCTATACACATCACAAGTGTTTTCATATACTAAGCAAGAAACAAATACAATCGCAGTCGCGAAAAAGTTTTTATCTAAAGATGATAAAGTCCTTATTATCGATGACTTTTTAGCAAATGGTGAAGCGGCAGGTGCACTAGTTGACGTTGTAGAACAATCAGGTGCAGAACTTGTTGGTATTGGAATTGTCATCGAAAAAGCATTCCAAAGCGGTGGTAAAATCTTACGCGATAAAGGCTACCGTGTGGAGTCACTCGCTCGTATTGAATCAATGTATGACAAACAAGTAAAATTTGTTGGTGACAATTAATGGAACTTCAGCAAAATCTAAAAGATGCATCGCTTGGACTTCAACACGTCCTCGCGATGTATGCTGGTGCTGTTATCGTTCCATTAATCGTTGGTTCTTCCATAGGACTTTCAACCGCACAACTTACATATTTAATTTCAATTGACATAATGATGTGTGGTGTCGCGTCAATTCTACAAGTATGGAAAAATAAATTCATGGGGATTGGACTGCCGGTCGTTTTAGGGTGTACATTTACCGCCGTCGGACCGATTATTAATATCGCAAATACGTATAGTATTGAAAGTGTCTACGGAGCAATTTTATCTGCAGGATTATTCGTCGTTATTATCGCGAAATACTTTAGTAAACTGATAAAGTTCTTCCCACCAGTCGTTACGGGATCTGTCGTAACGATTATCGGGTTAACACTCATTCCTGTAGCGTTAAATAACTTCGCTGGTGGACAAGGTGCAGATGACTTTGCATCACTTGAAAATATTGGTCTCGGATTTATTACGTTACTCATTATTCTCTTGGTTTTAAAATTTGCTAAAGGATTTTTCGCATCGATTGCGATTTTAATTGGAATTGTCGTCGGTACGGTTATTGCAACATTTTTCGGACAAGTCGACGTATCACCAGTAAAAGAAGCATCATGGTTACATTTACCTGTCGTCTTTTACTTCGGAACACCAGAATTCCATTTAGTACCGATACTTACACTTATTTTAGTTGTAATGGTCAGTTTAGTTGAGTCTACAGGTGTATATTTCGCACTCGGAGATATTACCGATAAAGAGATACGTGAAGCAGACTTAAAACGCGGATACCGTGCAGAAGGTTTTGCGATTATGCTCGGAGGACTATTTAACTCTTTACCATATACTACATTTAGTCAAAACGTCGGACTCATTCAGCTATCTGGTGTACGTAAATTAAAAATTATTTACATCGCTGGAGTTATGCTAATGATTCTCGGGCTGATGCCAAAAATTGGTGCAGCAACACTCGCAATACCTGATTCAGTGTTAGGTGGCGCGATGATTGCAATGTTCGGAATGGTGAGTGCATACGGAATTAAAATGCTTAGTACAGTAGACTTTGACAACCAAAACAACTTAATGGTCGTCGCTATTTCAGTCGCATTTGGACTTGGTGTCACTGCAGTACCAGATGCATTCAGCAGTTTACCATCAAGCATCTCAGTCATCACAGAAAGTGGAATAGTTATGGGAAGTTTAGCAGCGATATTTTTAAATGTTGTATTAAACTTTAACTTAGAAGCAAACGATGACGTAAAAGATCAAATATATGAAGCTGCACCAGATGAAGAAAAATAGAAAGAGGCACACTTTTAGAAGTGTGCCTTTTTGTATGAAATCGTTAACGAAGATTTGTTTTCGTAGATGATTTAAGATATCGTATATAAAAAACTAAACTCGTTGACAGATAACGAAGTATCGTTAACGAGTTTTTTTATCATTAACAGTTCGCAGCATATCGTCAACGAAAATCGAAATTTCGATGATTTCGTAAACGATACTCTAACTATCGTAAATATCACAAAATCTCATTGACGATAGTACCTTTATAGAGGTACTAGTATTTAATTTCGTGGACAATTTCCCTGATTTACAGGAATTGTCGGTTAAAAGTAATTTTCACCGACGCAGATTGGAGTATCGAATGCAGGATTTCTGTTCTCTGTCGATACCCGTCGAATCGTCGGCAGAATTCGATATTTCTATTTTTCGCCGTCGATACTCTCTTTATTGTCGGTATATAAAAAACTCGCAGACAATACTCCTTTTAGTATCGATTAATCTTTTCATTCGCAGACGATTCTCTTTATTTACCTTAAGAAGATTAAAAGCCCTCATATACTATTTTCTATAATATTCTTTATGCAGTGCCTTTACTCTTTCTTCAAACTCTTTAACTGGTCCGATGACTTCAATATTTTCAGTGACGTCTGTAATTCCTAATGGCTTCACGCCTCCAGTGTCTACGCCGAATTCTTCTTGCCACTGTCTAAACTGATCGCCACTCGTCGCATAAACAATTTTACCTAGTCCATTCATTGAGTGAGCTGCAGCACACATCGGACAGTGTTCACCTGACGTGTAGACGACCGCTTCTTTTCTCTCATCTTCAGGTAAATTTAAACTCGCCCACTGCGCAATACGCAGTTCAGGGTGCTTCGTATTATCTCCACTAGAAATTCTATTGTGATCTTTAAACAGTACTTCCCCGTCTTTACTCACAAGTATCGAACCAAACGGCTGATCACCTTTATTTAATGCTTCTTCAGCAAGGTCCACTGCTAACTCTAGAAATTCTCTTTCTTTATTTGTAAGCATAAAAATCTCCCCCTAAAGCTAATCTTTCTTAAACGCGAGCATCCCAGCACTTACAAAAAATAAAATCCCTGGCACGATGTAAAATAAAAATAAGAACCCACCAAGTTTTTCTGGGATTGTTGCCGCCAGCAGCATCATTACAAAGCTAATGACTAACAGTGTAAATATCGTATTTCTCATTTTCATATGCTTACCCTCATAAATTTTAAAATTTTTATAGTAAATCATCAAAAGCATTCCATGAAATATTTACTATTAAACATTTGATAGAGACATTTCTAATGTTTTCAAGACATGTCCATCAAATTCATCATCATATTCATCTACAATTTTAAATCCTAGTTTCTTATAAAAATTAACCGCATTAATATTACTCTTTTCAACTTCTAAAAATATTTCTTCAAAAACTTCTAATTCTTGAATACTATGTTCTATTAATTGTGTACCAATACTTTTTCCTTGATAATCTGGCAACAAGTATATTGCTGTTAAATCATATGTATTCGGTTTATTTGTCTCATTAAGGTTTACAAAACCAACGATTTTTCCTTTATCTTCTGCAACAAAAATAATCTGTTCGAGTCGCTTTTTTAACATCTCATGACTATAT
>DWXM01000091.1 GCA_019119225.1 Candidatus Nosocomiicoccus stercorigallinarum | reverse complement strand
CTTCGTGAGTTTCACCAAGTTTGTGGATACGGCCTGTGTAATAAAGGATACGTTCTGTTGTAGTCGTTTTACCAGCATCGATGTTAGCCATGATACCGATGTTACGAGTGTTTTTTAGAGAAAATTCTCTTGCCATAGAACTTTTTTACTCCTTCCAATTTTTAAAAATCAATTTATACTACCGAGATCCACAATTCTACCAGCGGTAGTGTGCGAATGCTCTGTTAGCTTCTGCCATTTTATGCATTTCTTCACGACGCTTAACAGCACCACCAGTGTTGTTAGCAGCATCAAGAATTTCGTTAGCTAAACGTTCAACCATAGTTTTTTCTCCGCGTAAGCGTGAGTAGTTCACTAACCAACGAAGTCCTAAAGTAGAACGTCTTTCTGGGCGTACCTCAACTGGTACTTGGTAGTTAGAACCCCCAACACGACGTGCTTTAACTTCTAGTAATGGCATAATATTTTCTAATGCTTCTTCAAATACTTCGTTTGCGTCTCTACCTGAACGCTCTTCAACGATTTCAAAAGCACTATAAAGAATTTTTTGTGACGTACCGCGTTTACCATCAACCATTAACTTGTTAATTAATTTAGTAATTAATTTAGAGTTGTGAATTGGATCTGGTAAAACGTCTCTTTTAGGTACTGGACCTTTACGTGGCATACTAAGTAGCCTCCTTCCATAAAATTATCTCTATTTATTTCGTTAAATTATTTGCTAGCTTTTTTTGCACCATATTTAGAACGGCTTTGTTCGCGTCCTTCTACACCTGAAGTATCAAGTGCTCCACGAACTACAGTGTAACGAACCCCAGATAAGTCTTTAACGTGTCCACCGCGTACTAAAACAACTGAGTGTTCTTGTAAGTTGTGGCCAATTCCTGGGATATATGCGTTAACTTCCATATTGTTTGAAAGTCTTACACGCGCATATTTACGTAAAGCTGAGTTCGGTTTACGTGGCGCCATAGTACCAACACGAGTACAAACTCCACGTTTTTGTGGTGAGTTGTTGTGAGTCACTTCTTTTTTAAGACTGTTAAAGCCTCTGTTAAGTGCTGGTGCTTTAGATTTAACGTTTTTTGTTTTACGTGGTTTTCTAATTAATTGGTTAATTGTAGGCATCTTAGTATATGTCCTCCCTTCTTCATTTTAATAATCCACACATCCAGGTGGTTCATTTTTAAATAATAAAAAATGCGTAAGAATTTTTCAACTCTTACAGCTTTTCAATAGTAATACGTTACCACATCTACGGTAACCTTAATCATTATATCACTAACTAAAATAGCGTGTCAACTCAATAATTACAATATATTATAATGTAATTATGGAATTAGAACATTAAAAAAGGAGTTTAAAGTATATGTCTAATAAAAGTTATTCTGATAAACAAAATAAAGTAAAAAAAGAGAAACCGCAGTTTTTAAGTTTTAAATTTCTATTCTTAATCATCATTCTCTTATTATTAATTGGAAGAATTGTAAAACCTCTTTTAATGTAAGAAATATGATAAAGCATCCACATTGAATGTGGATGCTTTTCATTATCTATTCTTCAATTAGTTCTGCTTCTTTTTCTTCTGCCTCTAGTTGTAGTCTTTCTTTTTGACCTTCGACTTCGATGTCGACGTCTCTATAGCGACTCATTCCTGTTCCTGCTGGAATAAGTTTACCGATTATGACGTTTTCTTTAAGGCCAAGTAGTTCATCTCTTTTACCTTTGATCGCTGCATCTGTAAGTACTCGTGTTGTTTCTTGGAATGATGCTGCTGATAAGAAGCTTTCTGTTTCGAGTGATGCTTTCGTGATACCTAATAGTACAGGTTTTGCTGTCGCTGGTCGTTTTCTTTGTTTGAATACGACTTTGTTTGCTTCTTGGAACGTGTGGATATCTACTAACGCACCTGGGATAAGTGATGTTTCACCAGCATCTATGATACGTACTTTACGTAACATCTGACGAACCATTACCTCAACGTGTTTGTCGTCAATTTCTACCCCTTGTGAACGGTATACTTTTTGTACTTCTTTTAATAGATATTCTTGTGTTCTGTTTAAACCTGCAACTTTTAGTAAGTTTTTCGGTTCAATTGAACCGTCTGTGAGCATTTCACCTGGCACGACTTCGTCGCCTTCTTCTACGATAATTCTCGCATTTGCTGGCGCTGTATACGTACGTGTTTCTTCGTCGCCTTTTACTTTAATTTCTTGTTGACGGTCTTTAATCATTTCGATTGAAAGAATGTGACCTTCAACTTCAGAAATTACAGCTTCCCCTTTCGGGTTACGCGCTTCGAATAACTCTTGAATACGAGGAAGACCCATTGTAATGTCTGATCCTGCGACCCCACCTGTGTGGAATGTACGCATTGTTAACTGTGTTCCTGGCTCACCGATTGATTGTGCTGCAATTGTACCAATTGCTTCTCCAACTTCAACCTTTTCACCAGTCGCAAGGTTTTTACCGTAACATTTCTCACATACACCGTAACGTGTGTTACATGTGAATGCTGAACGGATCACTACTGATTCAATACCAGCGTTGACGATTTCTTTTGCGATATCTGTCGTAATCAGTTCGTTCGAACCAACGATGACTTCGTTTGTATTTGGATGTCTCACTGTTTCTTTTGCGTAACGTCCTTCTAAACGGTCAAATAATGGTTCGATTAATTCTCCGCCTTCACGGATTTCAGACACTCTAAGTCCTTTATCTGTACCACAGTCTGGTTCGCGAACAATTACGTCTTGTGCAACATCTACAAGTCTTCTTGTTAAGTAACCTGAGTCTGCTGTCTTAAGCGCAGTATCTGCTAAACCTTTACGTGCACCGTGTGTTGAGATGAAGTACTCGAGTACTGTTAGTCCTTCACGGAAGCTTGACTTGATCGGTAATTCAATAATCTGACCAGATGGGTTTGCCATGAGTCCGCGCATACCTGCAAGTTGTGTGAAGTTTGACGCGTTACCACGGGCACCTGAGTCTGCCATCATGTAGATTGGGTTGAATTTATCAAGAGATTCCATGAGGCGATCTTGAATATCATCTTTAATATCTGTCCATAATTTAATTACTGCGTTATAACGCTCTTCTTCTGTAATTAAACCACGGTCATATTGTCTTTGAACTGTTTCTACTTTTTGTTCTGTTTCATCGATCATACGTTGTTTTTCTGGTAGGACAACAATGTCTGATACCCCTACAGTAATACCTGCACGTGTTGAATATTTAAATCCTAAGTCTTTCATACGGTCTAGCATGACTGAAGTTTCAGTAATGTGGAATTTGTTAAATACTTCCGCGATGATTTGACCTAAGAATTTCTTATCAAACGGTGGGATTGCTTCTTGCTCTTTAAATTTACCAACTAATCCTTCTTCACAGAGATCTTCTGCTTTAATGAAGAAACGGTCTGGTGTTTTACGCTCTAAGTTTTCACGTGTTGGTTCGTTTAAGTAAGGGAATGACGGTGGCATAATCTCGTTAAAAATCACTTTACCAACTGTCGTCATAAGAATTTTGCCGCGATTTTCTTCAGCGACTTGTTCATCTGACATTTCATTTGTATGAACTCCGATTCTCGTGTGAAGTGAAGCAAATCCTGAACGATATGCCATAATAACTTCTTCAAAGTTTTTGAAGATATGTCCTTCACGTTTAGAACCTGGTTTTTCTAATGTTAAGTAGTAGTTACCAAGTACCATATCTTGCGACGGCGTAACTACTGGTTTACCATCTTTCGGGTTTAAGATGTTTGATGCCGCAAGCATTAACATACGCGCTTCTGCTTGTGCTTCTTTTGAAAGTGGTACGTGCACTGCCATTTGGTCTCCGTCAAAGTCTGCGTTATAAGCTGTTGTTACAAGTGGATGTAGTTTGATCGCACGACCTTCTACAAGCACAGCTTCAAACGCTTGGATACCAAGTCTGTGTAATGTTGGTGCACGGTTTAATAGTACTGGGTGCTCTTGAATTACATCTTCAAGCACGTCCCAAATTGATTCATCTAAACGTTCAATTTTATTTTTCGCATTTTTAATATTTGTCGCGAGATCTCTACGAACGAGTTCTCTCATAACGAATGGCTTAAATAACTCTAATGCCATTTCGCGTGGTAATCCACATTGGTACATTTTTAATCCTGGTCCAACAACGATTACTGAACGTCCTGAGTAGTCTACACGTTTACCAAGTAAGTTTTGACGGAAACGTCCTTGCTTACCTTTTAACATATGTGAAAGTGATTTTAATGGACGGTTACCTGGCCCTGTTACTGGACGACCACGACGACCGTTGTCGACTAAAGCATCGACGGCTTCTTGTAACATACGTTTTTCGTTTTGAACGATAATTCCAGGTGCACCTAAGTCTAATAAACGTTTTAGACGGTTATTACGGTTAATCACACGGCGGTATAAGTCGTTTAAGTCACTTGTCGCAAAGCGTCCACCGTCAAGTTGTACCATTGGACGAATATCTGGTGGAATGACTGGTAACGCATCGAGCACCATCCATTCAGGTCTATTTCCTGAGTTTCTGAATGCTTCAACAACTTCTAAACGACGAATCGCGCGTGTTAAACGTTGACCTGTTGCTGTTTCTAACTCTTCTTTTAACTCGTCGAGTTCTTTATCTAAATCGATATTAGATAATAATTCTTTGATTGCTTCTGCACCCATTTTTGCGTTGAAACGATTACCGTATTCCATGTAGTACTCACGGTATTCACGTTCACTTAGTAAATCTTTCGCTTCTAAGCCTGTTGGGCCTGGATCAATGACTACATATGACGCAAAGTAAATGACCTCTTCTAAAGAGCGCGGTGACATATCAAGGAGTAATCCCATACGTGAAGGGATTCCTTTAAAGTACCAAATGTGTGAGACAGGGGCAGCTAACTCAATGTGCCCCATTCTCTCACGACGTACTTTTGCACGCGTTACTTCTACACCACAGTTTTCACAAACGTGGCCTTTGTGGCGAATACGTTTATATTTACCACACGCACATTCCCAGTCTTTTGTTGGACCGAAAATTTTCTCACAGAATAATCCATCTTTTTCTGGCTTTAAAGTTCTATAGTTAATTGTCTCTGGCTTTTTAACCTCACCGCTCGACCAAGAACGGATTTTCTCAGGTGATGCAAGCCCGATTTTCATATATTGAAATCTATTTACATCTATCAATGAGCTTTCCTCCCTAAAGTTTGCTGTAAGCTCAACTTCTACTTCGTTACAACTTCGTCTTTATCTTCTGCACGTTCTGATTCTCTTTGTACATCTTCTTCAACGACTGAGTTCATGTTCACTTCGTTATCTTCGTCATCCATAATAGAGACTTCTAGACCGAGAGATTGTAACTCTTTCATGAGTACACGGAATGATTCAGGGATACTTGGATTTGGTAAGTTTTCACCTTTAACAATTGATTCGTAAGTGTTCACACGACCGATAGTGTCGTCTGATTTCACTGTAAGAATCTCTTGTAATGTGTACGCTGCACCATATGCTTCAAGTGCCCATACTTCCATCTCACCGAAACGTTGTCCACCGAATTGCGCTTTACCACCGAGTGGCTGCTGTGTGACGAGTGAGTATGGTCCTGTACTTCTTGCGTGAAGCTTATCATCAACCATGTGAGACAGTTTAAGCATATACATGACACCTACAGATACACGGTTTTCAAATGGTTCACCCGTACGTCCATCGTATAATACTGTTTTACCATCTCTAGCAAGACCTGCTTCTTCCATAGTGCTCCAAACATCCTCTTCGTTCGCACCATCGAATACTGGTGTTGCCATTTTAAGTCCCATCTCACGTGCTGCCATACCTAAGTGTAATTCTAACACTTGTCCGATGTTCATACGTGAAGGTACCCCAAGTGGGTTTAACATAAGGTCAATTGGCGTACCATCTGGTAAGAATGGCATGTCTTCTTCTGGAAGAATTGTCGAGATAACACCTTTGTTACCGTGACGTCCTGCCATCTTATCCCCAACAGAGATTTTTCTCTTTTGAACGATATAAACACGGACGAGTTGATTTACCCCTGGTGATAATTCATGACCGTCTTCGCGGTTAAACACTTTAACGTCTAAGACGATACCTCCTGCACCGTGTGGTACACGTAATGAAGTATCTCTAACTTCACGTGCTTTTTCACCAAAGATTGCGTGTAATAGACGGTCTTCTGGTGTTTGTTCAGTCACACCTTTAGGCGTAACTTTACCAACTAGAATATCGCCGTCTTTTACTTCTGCACCGATATGAACAATTCCGCGATCGTCTAATTTTTTCATTGCAGATTCAGCAACGTTTGGAATGTCTCTTGTAATTTCTTCAGGTCCAAGTTTTGTATCTCTTGATTCTGACTCATACTCTTCAATGTGAATTGAAGTATATACATCATCTTTAACCATACGTTCAGACATAATAACTGCGTCTTCGTAGTTATAACCGTCCCACATCATAAATCCAACGACTAAGTTTTGACCAAGTGCCATCTCACCGTTATCCATTGAAGGACCATCCGCTAAGATTTCACCTTTTTCTACTTCTTCGCCAACTGATACGATTGGACGTTGAGTATAACAAGTTCCTGCGTTTGAACGTTCGAATTTCACTAGGTTATATTTGTCGACTTCTGACGTTTCTGTGTAATTACCGTCACCATTTTTATCTACATAACGACGCACATGCACTTCACGTGCTTCAACATGTTCTACAACACCTTTATAGCGTGATACAACTGCTGCACCTGAGTCTTTTGCAGTGACGTGCTCCATACCTGTACCAACGTATGGTGAATCAGGAATTAATAGAGGTACTGCTTGACGCTGCATGTTTGCACCCATTAACGCACGGTTTGCGTCGTCGTTTTCTAAGAACGGAATACATGCTGTCGCTGCAGAAACAACTTGTTTTGGAGATACATCCATGTAGTCCATTTTGTCTCTGTGCATTGCTGTGTTGTTACCTCTAAAACGACAAATTACTTCTTCATTTTTAAACGTTCCGTCTTCATTTAACTCAGCATTCGCTTGTGCGACGACAAACTGCTCTTCTTCATCAGCAGTTAAGTAGTCGATACGCTCAGTGACAGCATTTGTTTCAGGATCTACACGGCGATACGGTGTTTCAATAAACCCGAATTCGTTCACGCGTGCAAAGCTTGATAACGAGTTAATTAAGCCGATGTTTGGTCCCTCTGGCGTTTCAATCGGACACATACGGCCATAGTGAGAGTAGTGTACGTCACGTACTTCCATACCTGCACGTTCTCTCGTTAAACCACCTGGTCCAAGCGCTGAAAGACGTCTCTTATGCGTTAACTCAGCAAGTGGGTTCGTTTGGTCCATGAACTGAGATAGCTGAGAGCTACCAAAGAACTCTTTAATCGACGCAATAACTGGACGAATGTTAATGAGTTGTTGTGGTGTTACTGTGTTTTTATCTTGAATAGACATTCTTTCACGAATCACACGTTCCATACGTGCAACACCGATACGGAATTGGTTTTGTAGTAATTCACCGACACTACGTAGACGGCGGTTACCTAAATGGTCGATATCGTCAGTAAATCCAACACCGTTTAATAAGTTAAAGTAGTAGCTAATTGATGCGATAATATCTGAAGGTGTGATTGATTTAACTTCTTTGTCAGGAAACGCATTACCGATAATGTTTGTTGTTGCTTCTTCATCACCATCGACATTTGATTTTACTTTAATTGATTGAACCTCAACTGGCTCTTCTAAGATACCATTTTCAAATTCAAATGTTTTTAAGTTAATTGACGTTTCGAGTTGTTCCATAATGTTGTCGAGCGTACGACGATCAATTGTCGTACCTTCTTCAACGATTACTTCACCTGTTTCAGTGTCTACAATTGGTTCAGCAATCACCTGGTTGAATAGACGATTTTGTAAATGTAATTTTTTATTGATTTTATAACGCCCTACTGTTGCTAAGTCGTAACGCTTAGGGTCGAAGAAACGTGTATATAATAAGTTTCTTGCGTTTTCCACAGTTGGTGGTTCACCTGGACGTAATCTTTCGTAGATTTCAAGTAGCGCTTGATCTACTGTTTCTGTTGTGTCTTTTTCGAGTGTGTTTCTTAAATATTCACTGTCTCCTAATAGATCAATAATTTGCTGATCTGTAGCAAATCCTAAAGCTCTTAATAATACAGTGATTGGCATTTTACGTGTACGGTCGATTTTTACATATACTGTGTCTCTAGCATCCATTTCATATTCTAACCATGCCCCACGGTTAGGAATAACAGTTGCTGTGTAACTTGTTCTACCATTTTTGTCGAGCTTATCTGAATAATATACAGATGGGCTACGTACTAACTGAGAAACAATTACACGTTCAGCACCGTTAATAATGAATGTACCTGTATCTGTCATGAGAGGGAAGTCTCCCATAAACACTTCTTGCTCTTTTACTTCACCAGTTTCTTTAATAATGAGTCTAACTTTAACTCTAAGTGGCGCTGAGTACGTAGCGTCGTGATTTTTAGCCTCATCGACGTTATACTTAGGCTCACCGAGTTTATAGTCGACAAACTCAAGCGAAATGTTACCTGTAAAATCTTCAACAGGCGAGATATCTTTAAACATTTCGATTAAGCCAGATTTTAGAAACCATTCATATGAATTCGTTTGAATTTCAATTAAGTTAGGTAACTCCAACTTCTCTTCGATACGTGAATAGCTTCTACGTTTTGCATGTTTTCCATACTGAATCACTTGACTCATCGACAGATTCACCCCTAAAAATATTTCCCACTATTATCAACAGATAGACCTTATAAGACAAAAAAGAAAACGGAATTTAAAAACCCCATTTCCTATGAACATTGACTTATATACAAGCTTCTACCAATATAATTTCCGAAAAATTTACATACTTCTTGATAATAATTTTCATTTAACAACTATATCATAGGTAATTTGTCAAGTCAAATTATTATGTTGTGATTATGACTCCATTTATTAATAAATTATTTACTATTTTTAATATTAAAATACTCCATCAACTATCGTTAATGGAGTATCTATTCTTTTATCTATTCTCGAAAAACTCTTCTGCTTTTTTGAGGTAAATTTCTTCTTCCGGTAACATCTCAGATTCTTCGACGATCGCATCTACTGGACACACTGCTACACAAGCCCCGCAGTCGATACAAATATCTGGATCTATGTAGAATTGGTCTTCGCCTTCTTCAATACAATCTACTGGACATACATCCACGCATTCACCAGATTTTTCTTCTGCACACGGTTGTAAAATAACGTACGCCATATTTAAAACCTCCTCACTTATCACGAATTACTATGTGTTTATTGTACACCTATTTAATTAAATATTAAACAATTATTCAGCTTAGTTTGTTTTAATACTCTTTAAGATGTAGTAACCTTTACTCTTTTTTAGTTTTTCTACATTTCCATATAATGTTTCTAAGTGCTTTAAGTATGATGGCATCCCTTGTTTTTTCTGAACTACCATATAAAACGCGCCGTTTTCAATCAAACGGTTATAACTGTCATCTAATATCGATAACACTGTATCCTTGCCGGCCCTAAACGGCGGGTTCGTGACATATAAATCTGTTTTTAATGCCATATCATCATATGTTTCACGATTTACAATATCAAAACTCACGTCATTTTTACGCATATTTTCATCTAATACACTCATCGCGTCTTCATTCACTTCAACCGCAATACCATCACCTTCATAGTGATCTGCTAAAGTTACACTAATTGGTCCGTACCCCGCACCCATATCGATAAAATACCCCGGTCCTTTATAGTCTTGAAGTACAGTATTTAATAGTAAATCAGTTCCGAAGTCCACTCTATCTTTAGAAAACACTCCGCGGTCAGTGGTGAATCTATAACTTTTACCGTTAATGTTATAGTTAATTTCTTTAAACTCATGCGGTGTATCATCTGTCGTATAGTAATGTGACATATACACACTCCCTTATCAAGATAAGTTTCTATAAAAAAAGACTTATAAACGTAATGTTTATAAGTCTAAAATATCATATTTTAATTATTTAAGCTCTACGCTAGCTCCAACTTCTTCAAGTTGAGATTTAAGCTCTTCAGCTTCTTCTTTAGGTAATGCTTCTTTGATAACTTTAGGAGCGTTGTCAACAAGCTCTTTTGCATCTTTAAGTCCAAGACCAGTAGCTTCACGTACTGCTTTGATAACTTTGATTTTAGAAGAACCTGCATCTGTAAGTTCAACGTCGAACTCAGATTTTTCTTCAGCGCCACCTTCAGCTGCGCCACCTGCTACTGCTACTGGAGCTGCTGCTGTTACACCAAACTCTTCTTCAATAGCTTCAACTAATTCGTTTAATTCTAATACTGACATTTCTTTAATTGCTTCAATGATTTGATCTTTATTAGCCATTATTAAATCCTCCATTTTTAAATAAATTATACCGTTAATAAATTAAGCTTCTTCAGTTTCTTCTGAACCTTCTTCTTTTTGCTCTCCAACTGCTTTAACTGCATAAGCGAAGTTTCGAACTGGTGCTTGTAGTACAGAGAGTAGCATAGATACAAGTCCATCTTTTGATGGTAATGTAGCGATTGCTTTAACACTGTCTAAGTCAGTAACTTCACCTTCGATGATACCTGCTTTAATTTCAAGCGCTTCGTGCTCTTTTGAGAAGTTGTGAAGTACTTTTGCAGGAGCGATAACGTCTTCGTTTGAGAAAGCGATCGCGTTTGGTCCTGTTAAGTGCTCTTCAAATCCTTCGATTTCAGCTTCTTTTAACGCACGACGTACCATCGTGTTTTTGTAAACGTGAAATTCAACACCAGCTTCTCTAAGTTGTTTACGAAGTTCTGTTGCTTCTGCAACTGAAAGACCTTGGTAATCAACTAAGATTGTTGATACAGAGTTTTTAAATTGCTCTGCGATTTCAGAAACATGTTGTTTCTTTTGTTCGATAATGTTTGTCATTGTTACACCTCCGTTATAGAAATTAATGGTGCAATAAAAAAGCACCTTTTACCCAGGGCAAAAAGTGCTCATATATTTTCAAATAATATACAAGTCATTTTTGTTTGCCTCGGTAGGATAAGTTTTAAGTCAAGTAGTGACTCCTACTGTCTTAGGTAAAACATTTAATAATATAATTTTTACAAGAGTAAATATACCACGTACATTTACTCTTGTCAATTTATTTTTAAACGTCTGTTCTAACTTCTGATGGATCAAGTTTAATACCAGGACCCATTGTGCTTGATACCGCTACTGAACGGAAGTAAACACCTTTTGCAGTTGCTGGTTTAGCTTTAACTAATGCATCGTGTAGCGCATTAAAGTTCTCAACTAATTTTTCAGTACCAAATGATACTTTACCAATTGTTGAGTGAACGATACCAGATTTTTCAGCACGGTATTCTACTTTACCTGCTTTGATTTCTTCAACTGCTTTTTGAACGTCCATTGTTACTGTTCCAGTTTTAGGGTTTGGCATTAAACCTTTAGGTCCTAATACACGACCAAGTTTACCAACTTCTCCCATCATGTCTGGTGTAGCAACGATTACGTCAAAGTCAAACCAACCACCGTTGATTTTTTCAGCAAGTTCAGATTCTCCTACGTAATCTGCTCCAGCTGCTTCTGCTTCTTTCGCTTTTTCACCTTTAGCAAATACTAATACACGTTGTGATTTACCAGTTCCGTTTGGTAATACAATCGCACCACGGATTTGTTGGTCGTTTTTACGTGTATCAATACCTAGGCGGAAAGCTACTTCTACTGACGCATCAAAGTTTGTTGTGCTCGTCTCTTGAGCAAGCTTAATAGCATCTTCAATTGAGTAAACTGCTTCAGGATCTACCTTCTTAGAAGCTTCAAGATACTTTTTACTTCTCTTAGCCATTTATATTCCTCCTTGTGGTTATAGCGGGTGAACCTCCCACATGTACCAATACTTTAATTAGATATTTTACTTTTTAACTGTGAAGCCCATGCTACGTGCTGTACCTTCAACCATGCGCATAGCTGCTTCAACGTCTGCTGCGTTTAAGTCTTCCATTTTAAGTTCAGCGATTTCACGTACTTGATCTGCAGTTACTTCAGCCACTTTGTTTTTGTTTGGCTCGCCTGAACCTTTGTCAACTTTAGCTGCTTTTTTAAGAAGAACAGCTGCTGGTGGAGTTTTTGTAATGAAAGTAAATGAACGGTCTTCATATACTGAAATCTCCACTGGAATTAAAAGACCTGCTTGGTCTTGAGTTTGTGCGTTAAACTCTTTCGTGAATCCCATAATGTTAATACCCGCTTGACCTAATGCTGGTCCAACTGGTGGTGCAGGAGTTGCTTTACCTGCTGGGATTTGTAATTTAACAACGTTGATAACTTTTTTAGCCACGATGTCAACCTCCTCATTCTCGTGATGTGGTCACAGGATGCTAGAAATTTCATCCTCCCACTCATATCTTTTATATAAAAAGATGGTCGCATTTTTGCAACCATCTTATAGTAACATACTTCAATTTTCTTTTCAATAAAATATTAGTCTATTTTTTCGATTTGATCATACTCAACTTCAACAGGTGTTTCTCGTCCGAATAGTTCAACTAAAACAGTTAATTTAAAATGTTCTTCATCGATTTGGTCAATTGAACCAATTTGGTTATTAAATGGACCATCAATAATTTTAACCACTTCACCAAGTTCAACGTCAAAATCAACGATGCGCTCTGACATACCCATTTGTTTTAAGATGAAGCGCGCTTCTTCTTTTAATAATGGATTCGGTTTAATACCCGCACCTTGAGATCCTACAAATCCTGTAACACCTGGTGTGTTACGAACAACATACCAAGACTCGTCAGTCATGATCATTTCAACGAGTACGTATCCTGGGAATGTCTTTTTCATTTGTGTTTTCTTTTTACCATCTTTTACCGTCGTTTCTTCTTCTTCAGGAACGACAACTCTAAAGATACGGTCTTGCATGTTCATAGATTCTAAGCGTGCAAGTAGATTTTGGTGGACTTTGTTTTCATAACCTGAGTAAGTATGAACGGCATACCATTGTTTTTCTTCGGACATAATATCCTCCCTTTTACATTGCCTCAATTAAATACGTAATACCTAAGTCAATCGCATAGAAAAAGAATAAGAAGAAGATTACAGTGAAAATAACAATCATCGTATAGTTCACTACTTCTTTGCCTGTTGGCCAACTTACTTTTTTCATTTCACTTACGACGTTCGAAAGGAAATTTCTATCGTTATTCATGCGACGCCTCCTAAATGTTATATAGAACTTTTATGAATCGTATGTCGGTTACATTGTTTACAAAACTTTTTTACAGAAATTCTAGAACCGTCTTTTTCAGCAGTTTTCTTAATATGATAATTTCTACTACCACATTCACTACATAGTAACGCAATTTTCATAGTGTTACCTCATTTCAATTCTTATATACTATACCGACTGCAGACTGATTTGTCAATAAACCCCACGTTTCTTGCGTTTTTTACGCAAGATACGGTACAAGGTGTTTTGCACCGACTTTCGATTCGTCTGTAACTGTTCACTTATCTCATCTAAAGTATAATGTTCACCTAAATATTTTAACACAGCGCGCTCATAATCTGAAAAAGTCTTTTTATCTTGTAACATTTGCTGATACAGATCATCGTGAAATATGCGATTCATACGGTCGTATGTTTCGACTTCGTCACAGACGTAGTGAAACGCACTGTCACTTGGAGTTTCAGTGTAATAGTGTTGATAGTTATCAATACTATTTTTCTTTAGTTCTAAGTACGCGGATCTTAGCGCGAAGTTTTGAAAGTCACCGCGCGTTTTGTCATAGCGAAAACATGCATGCAGTAAATATTCCATAGCTATTTGCTCTAAGTCTTCACGCTCATACTGATCAGTCGTATGCTTATACGTCATCTTGCGTACTTTTAAACGAATCGCTTCGTCAATTTTGTCGAAATAGTCGATCTCACCGTTTTGAATATATTTTACGTAGTCATTTAGTTTTGAGTCATAGATTACGAATACAAATGAGTGAATACGATACATGAATGCCTCCCGTTTTTGTATTTATAATACAGCGGGAACATTGTTATCACAAACTTCTCTAGTGTTTTCTACGACGCAGTTTTTCAAGTTCTACTAACACATCTTCACTAATATTTAATTTTGTCTTAGGCACTTTTTGATTTATTGCGCTAATTTCAGCGCTAATATTTTTTTCTGCATGTTCTAAGTCTTCCCACATTTCTCGCGACGGAATACGGTACGCGCCGTAAGAAAATATTGCGTTTTGTTCTGGTAAGTCACTCGTGACGACGGTAATTTCTGTTAAATGTGGATGATAGTACTTATAGACAAATCTCTCGATATATTCGTCTGCCGTTTCTTTTTCTTTAGTGTAGACCACTTGGACACCATGATAATCATAAACAGTCTCTTTTGATTTCACTTCGTATGCGTCAAATACACATATTACGTTATATTTAGATACAGCTTGATACTCACTTAACACTGATAATAATTCTTGTCTCGCGTATTCAAGGCTTAATTTTTGCTCTTCAGCAAGTCGTTTATTTGCACCGATTAAGTTGTAACCATCGATGAGCATAATTTTCTCTTTTTTTCTCATCGCTTTTTATCCTTTTAATGGATGTTGTTTTCTATATACTTCATACATGAGTATGCCTGCAGAGACTGAAGCGTTTAAACTTGAGATTTTTCCAACCATTGGGATTGTTACTTTAAAGTCGCATTTTTCTAGTGTTTTTTTACTAATCCCTTCACCTTCATTACCAATAATTAATACGGTGTTAATATCTGCAGGATATTCTCTATAGTCCATCGGTGCATCCATCGTTGTGCCAACTGTCCAAAATCCTTCTTCTTTTAGTCTATCAATCGCTTGGTTAACGTTAGTGACTCGAACGACTGGAACGTACTCAACCGCTCCAACTGACACTCTTGCGACTGTATCTGTCACTTGAACACTGCGTCTATTTGGAATGATAACTGCGTCAAATCCTGTAGCGTCTGCTGTTCTTAAAATACTCCCTAAATTATGAGGATCTTCTAAACCGTCAAGAAGTAAAAGGTTCGCACGTTTACCATTTACGTTTTCGATTAAGGTTTCAAGAGACATATATTTAAACGCACTCACAAATGCGAGGATCCCTTGGTGACGCTCGGTTGTATGTGATTCTATTTTATTTTTCGGAACTGTTTGTACGACGACTTTTTTCTTTTTCGCTAATTTTAAAATATCACTAATCTGATGTGTTTCGACGCCGTCTTGTATTAAAATTTTGTTTAAATCACGATCCCCTTGTAGTGCTTCTTTTACTGCATGGCGACCGACAATTACCGACTCACTCATAAATACTCACCTCGCATAATAATTTCAAAAATTTCGTCGAGCCGATCGAAATCTCCGTTTAAATATAACACGCCGACAAGTGCTTCTAGACCTGTGGCATTGTTGTATTCTTTACTCGTTGCGTTTTTCGCTTTCGTTTGACTCTTTTTATTTTTCGCTCGTTTTACAATATCTTTTTCTTCATCTGTTAATACGTGTTCTGTTAAATACTCTAAAGCCTTCGATTGACTCGTTGCTTTTTCATAAGTCGTGCCGAGGGGATGCGCGTCTTTGACGCGCACTTTCTCGTTACTTTTAACGATATGACTTCTCACATACATACTATACACAGCGTCGCCTAAATAGGCTTTTGTTAAATCATGAATCTCATAAAAATTATCCACGGCGGAATTTTACCCCGTCTTTTGTATCTTCTAAAATAATACCTTTGTCGTGAAGCTCGTCACGAATCTCGTCTGCGCGTTCGAAATTTTTCTCTTTACGCGCCGCTTCACGTTCTTCAATTAACGCTTCAATTTCTTCATCTAAAAGAAGTTCGTCTTGTTCTAATGTAATTCCAATCACTTCACTGTATGCTTTGTACGCGTCAATATAAGCGTTTAAGACATCTTCATTTGTCGTGTCACGGCGCATATATTTATTTAAGCGCGTCGCAAGTTCGTGCCAAGCTGTAATTGCATTCGCAGTATTGAAGTCATCGTCCATTGCCGCCTCAAATGCTTTTAAATTATCTTGAACAAATTCAAGCTCACTTTCGTCTTTGTCTGTGCTAATAGCTTTACCGACTCGTTCGAGTGCTTCGTTATACGCGTTTAAAATTCTGTCTAAACTTGTTGCTGCGGCATTAACGAGTTCACGGTTGAAGTTGATTGGCCCTCTGTAGTGCACGCTTAGCATGAAGAAACGTAACACGTTTGGGTCAAGTTCTTTTAAGATATCATGTACTGTGATGAAGTTACCGAGTGATTTTGACATTTTTTCGTTGTCAATATTGATATACCCGTTATGCATCCAGTAGTTTGCGAATGTTTCATCTGTTGAGCACTCAGACTGCGCGATTTCGTTTTCGTGGTGCGGGAACGTTAAGTCTTGTCCACCTGCATGGATGTCCATCGTCGCACCTAAATGTTTAGTTGCCATCACTGAACACTCGATGTGCCATCCTGGACGTCCTTTACCCCACGGGCTGTCCCAGCTGATTTCATCTTCTTTTTCGTGTTTCCAAAGTGTAAAATCTAATGGATCTTCTTTACTCTCGCCTTGCTGGATACGTGCACCAACTTTTAAATCGTCAATCGA
>DWXM01000090.1 GCA_019119225.1 Candidatus Nosocomiicoccus stercorigallinarum | reverse complement strand
AGTCATCATCTTCTTCTTCAGCTAATAATTCTAATGATACTTCAATATCATTCACTTCAGATTCTAACATATTAAATCCGTCGACCACTTTTTTTAGCTGGTTATTCTTTTCAATGATTTCATTTGCTTTGTCTGGGTCGTCCCAAAATGTAGGGTCAACCATCGCTTCTTCGTACTCTCTGATCTGGGTCTCTTTTTCTTCTAAGTCAAAGAGACCCCCTAAATTTTTCTAGCTTGTCATGCATGTCATTTATAAAATTTTTAATTTCACTAATTTCCATTTAAATCACCTTACGCACCGTGGCAGTTTTTATATTTTTTACCTGATCCACACGGACATGGATCGTTTCTACCAACAGTTTGTTTTTTTCTAACTGGTTGTTTTTTAACTTTCTTTTTACCATCAGACGCTTGCATTTTATTTTTATCGACCACTTGTTCACGTCTAATTTCTTCATCTGTTTGAACTTCAGTTTTTAATGTCATACGAGACACATCATCTTCGATAGCGTCCATCATGTTTTCAAACATCTCTAGACCTTCATTTTGATATTCTCTTAACGGGTTAATTTGTCCGTAAGATCTTAAGTGAATTCCTGTTCGTAGTTGATCCATCGAGTCGATGTGTTCTGTCCATTTTTGGTCAATCGTACGTAACATCATCATTCGTTCAAACTGACGCATACGTTCAGAAGTTAAAATTTCTTCTTTTCTATCTAATTCTTCGTACGCTTTTTCTTTGACAAGAGCAATAATCTCTTCAGTAGAATGTCCTTCTAGATCATCGAGTGAAATATCGTCTTCTTGAACATAATATTGCTCGAGTAATTCTTTGAACGTCTCGTAATCTGTCATTTCAGGATTATCGTTATAGTAACTTACTGTACGTTCAATAGAGTTGTCAATCATACCATGGAGTAAATCTCTAACGTCTTGTTTATCAATAATTTCGTTACGTTCACCATATATAATTTCACGTTGTGTTCTTAACACTTCGTCATACTCTAATACACGTTTACGCGCATCGAAGTTATTTCCTTCGACGCGTTTTTGTGCAGATTCAACGTTACGCGTAATAAATTTGCTTTCTAACATTTCGTCTTGCATACCAAGTTTTTCCATCATCCCTTGAATACGCTCTGAACCAAATCGCTTCATTAAGTCATCTTCAAGTGATAAATAAAACGTACTGATTCCAACGTCACCCTGACGCCCTGAACGTCCGCGTAACTGATCGTCAATACGGCGTGATTCGTGACGTTCTGTACCAATAACCGCAAGTCCACCGAGTTCTCTAACACCTTCACCGAGTTTAATATCCGTACCACGACCGGCCATGTTTGTAGCGATCGTCACTTGACCACGCTGACCAGCATCTTCAACGATTTGTGCTTCTTGCTCATGGTTTTTAGCGTTTAAGACGTTATGACGTACGCCAGCTTTACGAAGTAAATTCGAAATAATTTCTGACGTTTCAACCGCAACTGTACCGATTAAAACAGGTTGCCCTTTTTTATAACGCTCCACAACTTCATCGACAACTGCTTTAAACTTATTGTCTTTTGTAGAGTAAATTCTGTCGTTTAAGTCTTCACGCTGGACCGGACGGTTTGTTGGAATTTGCGTCACGCGCATGTTGTAAATATCTAAAAATTCTTCTTCTTCAGTTTTTGCTGTACCTGTCATCCCTGAGAGTTTGTTGTACAGTCTAAAGAAGTTTTGGAACGTAATTGATGCGAGTGTTTTAGATTCTCTTTGAATTTCAACTGCTTCTTTAGCTTCTAGCGCTTGGTGAAGCCCCTCAGAAAATCTACGTCCTGGCATTGTACGCCCTGTAAATTTATCGACAATTAAAACTTCCCCGTCATTCACGACGTAATCTACGTTTCTTTCCATCGTGTAATTTGCTTTTAATGCTTGGTTAATGTGATGGAGAATCGCCACGTTTTTTACGTCGTAAAGGTTATCTAATTTAAACCATTTTTCGGCTTTTGTCATACCATCTTCTGTTAAAAGAATCGTATTTTTACGCACGTCATACGTAAAGTCTTGTTCTTTTTTAAGTGTCGTTACAAATAATTGTGCTTGTTGATACTCAGTCACACGTTCGTCTGCTTGTCCTGAAATAATTAACGGTGTACGTGCCTCGTCAATTAAAATAGAGTCGACTTCGTCCACAACACAGTAGTTTAACGGTTTTTGAACACGATCTTTTTTATATGCAACCATGTTGTCTCTTAAATAGTCAAAGCCGAGTTCGTTATTAGTCGTATACGTGATGTCACAGTTATATGCTTCACGTTTTTCTTCACTATTTTTTTGATTTAAGTTCAGGCCAACTGTTAGACCTAGGAAGTTATATAGTTGCGCCATTTCTTCACTTTGTACTGAAGATAAATACTCGTTAACTGTAATAACGTGTACACCGCGCCCAGTTAATGCGTTTAAATACACTGGCATCGTTGCTGTTAACGTCTTACCTTCACCGGTTTTCATCTCTGCGATGTCACCTTTATGAAGCGCAATCCCTCCCATAATTTGTACTGGATATGGTTTTAGTCCGAGTGTACGCGTAGAAGCTTCACGTACGACCGCGAATGCTTCTGGTAAAATTTTATTTAATATTTCTTCTTGTTTTTTTATATCGTCACTATGTTCAGCTAATTGTGCTTTAAATCTTTCCGTCTCTCTTTGAAGCTCAGCGTCAGAGTATGCGCGATATACATCTTCTAACGCAGTCACTTTTTCCATCTCTTTTTCTAGAGATTTGAGTTCGCGTTTATTGCCATCGAATATTTTACGCAAAATGCTCATCGATATATCTCCTTATAAAATAATTATCACTATATTTTACCAAATATTTCTATGAAAATAAAAGTTTACACACAAAAAGCCCCTAGTGTGTACTAGAGGCTATAACAATTAGTTTGTTTCAATTAAACCATATTTACCGTCTTTACGTTTATATACGATACTTGTAGATTCAGTGTAACGGTCATTAAATACGAAGAAATCATGGCCGAGCATGTTCATTTGAAGAATTGCTTCTTCGGCATCCATTGGTTTTAAAGTGAATTCTTTAGATTTCACTACTTTGATTTCATCTTCGTTTGACTCTTCTTCCTCTTGATCATTTAATACTTGGAATAAGTCCACGTGATTCTCATCTTGTTCACGGAACTTACGGTTAATTTTTGTTTTATGTTTTCTAATTTGACGTTCTAACTTTTCAACGACCGCATCGACTGCAGCATATAAATCGTCGTGTCTTTCTTCAGCACGTAATGTTAAACCTTTCATTGGTACAGTAATTTCTACTTTACCCATTTTGTTTTGGTAAGTTTTGATGTTCGCATGAGCAAAAACATCTCGGTCATCGCTGAAGTAGCGGTCTAACTTATTGACTTTATCTTCAATAAATGTACGAATCGCGTCAGTAACCTCAATGTTTTCTCCTCTTATTTCAACTCTAATCATGATGAAAACCTCCTAATGTTCTCTTCTTACTTAAATTATATCAAAGTTTTCTAGATATAGAAAACGTTAACACATCCATTGACTTCGGCTGTTCGTGCCTAAGTATTTCTGCAACTTGGCGCACTGTTTCACCTGTAGTGAAAATGTCGTCAACGATTAATATCGACTTGTTTTTTAAGCAAAGATTTCCGTCCTTTAAACTAAATGGATTCTTTTCATTTTCTCGGTCAATTTTAGACATTTCTGATTGTCGTTTCACTCTACTTGACGTTAAACAATCTGTATATTTTACATTTAACTCGTCTAATATTTTCGTCACTTGATTAAAGCCACGTTCTTTTAACCGAACATCTGAAATTGGAACCGGTACTACTATTTCATATAACCGTAAATGTGATTTTATAAACATCGCAATAACTTTAGATTGCACCGCGTCACCTTGGAATTTATAGCGTCTCAACATTCGTTTTACTATACCTTCATAATTAAAAAGTACGTGGACGTTCATATCATCAAAGTTAAACTTCTCATTTACTCTTAACGCTTCATACTCATCTAAACATCTATGACAGATTAATGATTGTTTTTGAAATATATTAACTAAATGACTATTCTCTATAATTATTTCATGACAATATAAGCAATTCATAATTTCACTTTTCCTCTATTAAACTGAAATGTTTTTTCTCTCGCTTTCATAATCCCTCGTGTATTATATTTTGAAAAAATATAGACGTTGCCTTTAGTATCTTCTAACTTTCTTCCTGCGCGTCCTGCAATTTGTATCAGTGAAGTGTCATCAAAATACTCACCATGCACGACGAATACGTCAAGTCGCTTAAACGTCACTCCTCTTTCAAGAATTGTCGTCGTTATCATAATATCGATTTCACCACGACGCATACGGTCAATTTTTTCTTTCCTTAATGGATCACCACTAAAAATCGTTTCCACTTTTTCAAATTCCTTATTTAACACTTCTTTTATCGGTATTAACAAATCAATATTCGGCACGAAAATAAAAATCTTTCGATTACGAGGGGCGAGTGATTCTCTTAAACGCTTTAAAAATATTTCTGGTAATTGCTTTTTCTTTAAAGACTTTTTGATATTTGTGTAATAAACTTTAGGCATGACAAGTGGTTCTTTATGATAACGGCGTGTAATTGAAACGATATTTTCTTTTTTCACTTTACGCATCAGTGAAGCCTCTGGTGTTGCGGTTAAATATATAATAACCCCACTATCCGTTTTGGCTTTATCGATTTGTGTCTTAAGTAACTGATCTTTCGTTAACGGAAAAGCGTCGACTTCGTCAACGATAATAACGTCATAATGATTTCTAAAATTATATAACTGATGGACTGTTGAAACAGTAAAGACAAAATCCGCTTCAATTTTTTCATCACTATACAGTAAGTCAATTCTCGCATCTTTAAATGCGTCAGTGAGTCTTAAATAGATTTCACGAATTACGTCGACGCGGGGTGAAACGAATAATACGTTCATACCGAGACTTCTCGCAAACTGAATACCACGAAACGTAATTTCTGTTTTACCAGCACCTGTTACAGCGTAGATTATTAAATCGTGACGATGTTTAATAGCTTGAACGATTCTTTCTTGTGCGTATTGTTGTTCGTTATTTAATTGAAACGATAACTTGTACTCGATTAACTCTCGATATCTAGATGGCTCAATAACTCTTAAAGGTGTTCGAGAGTCGCTTCTACCTAAATTTACACATCTTAAACAATATGTGACTTCACCATAATAATCTGTATAAGTGCAAAAAAGAGTATGCTTATAATTTCCGCAGCGCAAACATTTATATTTATATCTATCCTTAACAACACCACGTTCTGCGTAAACTTTTGCATCTATATTTCTCGTAAATTTCATAAATTTCTCCATAAAAAAACACGCAACCAAATAAGCTGCGTGTAAAATTATTATTTAAATTTAAAACCCTGTTAAATCAACATCAAATGTTGTGATTGCAACCCCGATTGCTTTTTCACCTAAATGCGTACCAATTACTGGACCGAAGTGACTTTTTAAGACTGTTGTACCTTTAAATTCTTCTTCTAATTGTTTTTTAAATTCGTCTGCTTCTTCATCAATATTTGCGTGTATAACTGTTAAAGTAACTTCTTCGTTTTCAACATTTTGTCTATCTAACGTATCTTTAATGGATACTTTAACAGTATTTAATGCTTTTTTCTTCGTACGTATTTTTTGAATCGCGACAATCTTACCATCCTCAAATCTTAAGATCGGCTTTATTTTTAAAAGCTGACCGACAAAAGCTTGCGCGTTTGACAGACGTCCACCTTTTTTCAAGTTTGTTAAATCATCTACAACAAAATATGCATCAATAAATTCTTTCGATTTAAAACGTTCGAGTCTTTCTAACAATTCATCTAGCGGTAATTTATCTTTTTGTTGTGCGGCATAGACTGCAAGTAACCCAAGTGGTGTACATGCGATATCAGAATCTACCGGGTGAACTTCAATACCGTCGACACTTTGTCCTGCAGCGACTGCGTTTTGAATCGTCCCACTAATATTTCCTGATAGATGTATACTGATGACATCTGTGTAACCTTTTTTATGAAGATCTTCAAGTAAAATAATATAATCTCCAATCGAAGGTTGACTCGTCGTTGGAAGTTCTTCACGGTCGCGCATTTTGTCGTAAAACTCTTCTGGAGTAATATCAATGTCTTCTCTGTAAATTTCATTGTCGAAAATCGTATTTAAAGGTATCGTATAAATATTGTTTCTACGTTTAATTTCATCTGATAAGTATGATGTTGAATCTACAACAACTGCTATTTTCATATATATCCCTCACATATTAGCACTCCATTATATAGTACACTAAAATCCCCCTATGTTAAACTGTTTTAAAGAGGTGTAAATGATGGAACAAATTTATATGAATAAACTAGATACGTCGACAGAAATAGATATCAAACGTTCAACTTTTATATCTTATATTGCACGTACCGAAACTGAAGATGACGCAAAAGAATTTATTAATACAATTAAAGAAAAACATCGTGATGCAACGCATAATTGTAGCGCGTATATTATCGGAGAAAATGCACTCATCCAGCGTGCAGATGACGATGGGGAACCGCAAGGGACTGCTGGAATTCCTATTTTAGAAGTGTTAAAGCGTGAAGAATTATACAACACGACTGTTGTCGTCACACGTTATTTTGGAGGAATAAAACTTGGTGCTGGTGGATTGATTCGCGCGTATTCAAGTGGTGCTGCTGAAGCCGTCAAAGCGAGTGGTAAAGTTTATCTTGTACCGATGATACCTGCAAAAGTGTTACTCGACTATACGTTTACTAATCGATTTGAATACTTTTTAGAACAAGAAAATATTGAAATTAGAGATCAACAATATACAGACAAAGTGAGTTATGATCTCATTATTCCTGAAGAAAAAGTAGAAAGTGTAGAAAGCGAACTACAAAAAATAACGAGTGATACGTTTACGATGACTACTTCAGAAGTAGAAATGGCAGAACGCACACTCGTTTAACGAGACATATATATAAACATTCGTTTAACAAATCGTAAAATTGGGCGGCGGTTTGTACCAATTAAATCCGTCGCTTCTACGATTATGACTACAGATAATATCAGCAGTAAACAAATGAGTACCGCACCTGTAATTGTGGATAAGTATAAAATTACGGACGCTATCGCAAATAACGCCGCCATAAAGTACAGTAAAATCACACTTTGACGATGTGTGAACCCTAAGTACTGCAACTTATGATGTAAATGCCCTCTATCTGCTCGTGTTAATGATACGCCTTCTCTATAACGTCTCACTGCGGCAAATATAATATCGATAAAAGGCACCCCTAAAATGATAATTGGGAATAGGATTGAGAAAAACGTAATATTTTTAAATCCTAAAATCGATAGTACACCGAGTACGTAACCTAAAAACATCGATCCGTTATCGCCTAAAAATAATTTTGCTGGATAGAAGTTATAATATAATACTCCAAGCGTCGATCCGATTAATATCACACTAATCATCATGACAAATATATTGTTTTGTAAAATACCGATGACTGCAATACTTGCTAATGCAATAATCGTTACACCAGATGCTAAACCATCTAAACCATCTATTAAGTTAATCGCATTAATGATGACCGCAATCCATAAATAAGTAAACGGTATCGCAAACACTCCGAAGTCTACTGTAATACCAAACGGAGTAATCGTATCAATAACAATCCCAAACATCACTGGAATTGTAATAACGACGAGTTGACCAATGAACTTTATACTTGGTTTTAAATCATACTTATCGTCGATAATACCAATTAGGACGATTAGTCCACCGCCAAGTATAATCGGCATATACTCTACTTCAATTGGACGCGCAATAATTAATGTAATTACAAAAGATACAAATATCGATATACCACCTGAAAATGGCATTGGTTTTGAATGTTGTTTTCTGTGGTTTGGATAATCTACAAATCCAAACTTATAACTCAGTTTTATAAATATCGGTGCAACGATGAAAGATATGATTGCAGATAATATTAAAAGAAATAATGTATACATACCCTCACCTGCTAATTATTCTTATATACTATATCATAAATTTCGTTTAAATACTCATCTCACTTCATTTCTATTTCATTTAAAACGGTGTATAATATTACCGGGACTTTTGAAAGGCGGTTTCAATAATGATTTTAAAATTCATCTTAAATATCGCTTTAATCATAAGTGGCATATATGTATTTTACCGATTACAATATCATTTTAGAAAAGGCGTTAAAAATAAAAACCTATTTCAAAGTTTAATGATGACCACACTCGCCATATTTTCTCTCATTATTCCGCTACATATTGGAGATGTGACGTTGTCGTTTTACTATATACCGATGCTTTTATTATTTTTATACAACAAAATTCAGTATAAGCTGTTATCAGTAATTATCGTTTTTATGTTTTACTATTTTCTGTTTCAATATGACCTCATTCAGTTCGTCATATTTTTAGCATTAATTACTATATATCAACTGATTGTGCCGTTTATAAAAATTCCAAAAATGAGTATTACGATTTTATCAAGTGGGTTATTTACAGTCACTTACTTGATTTTATTATACGTCCTTGTTACACCAATTAGTGATAAGACATTAGTTGCATTTTTCATTTTCTCATTATGTGCAACAATTTTAGTGATTAAAGTGTACGAAGATATCGACAATATATTTACGTATTTTATTAATCAAGAAGAATATCAGTATTATGATTCTCTCACTCATCTTGGTAATGTAAGAATGCTCGACCGCTTTATAGATAGTGCATTTAAAAAGAATGAAACAGTAAGTATTCTCTTAATTGATATCGATAACTTTAAACTATTTAACGATATGCAAGGTTATGAAACCGGAGATCAGTTAATTAAACAAGTCGCTCGTCTATTAAATAACCACATCCCAACTGGTGGAAAATTATTTAGAAGTACAGGCGAAGAGTTTTCAATGGTAATTCCAGATATTTCTTTTGACCAAACCGTAAGGCTCGCCGAAGCGATTCGAAATTCTGTCGAATCGACAAAATTTCACGTAGATAATACACACGTGATCAACATGACAGTGTCTATTGGCATCGGGTTTAAAACAGAAGATAAAAGCGTCAAAAAAGATGTGATTCGTGAAGCCGACAATATGCTTTTTGCAGCAAAAAAACAAGGTCAAAATCGGATTATGTTTGCACCAATTGGATAATTAAAAAAGCAGGAATTTTATTCCTGCTTTAGTCTTCAACACTTCCAAGTGCTTGAACTGTTATCTTACCGTGAGAATCATGCCACTTTACTTCACCATTTTCAAAGTAAAATGCTTGTGGTGATTCATGTTTAATATTAAATTTTTCAGCAATGTAATTTGAAAGTTCTCTATGTTCTCGAACGACTAAATAAAAACCATCGATGTCACGTTCATAGTGAAACTTTTGAAACTCATCAAATGCTCTCGCAGATATTGGACATGTGTCGCTATGTTTCATAAAGTAAAAGTATGGTTTTTCTTCGAGCAATCGGTCAAATGACTCGATTGATGTTATTTTTGTTAACATCTTGAACAACTCCTTATTAACTTTAATTAATTTATCACGGTTTATTGTTAAAATCAAATTAAAATTCAATAAAAACAATATGAAAGGGTGATTCTAGTGCCTAAGGATTTAAAACGTTGGACAATTTTAGATACGATTAACGCCACACTTTTAATCATCGTATTTTTATTTGTTTTAGATTTTCAAAATAATGCGTTAGTCTCTTGGATTTTCGTCGTCGTATTTGCATTTTGGATTGTAACCGTAATTTCAAGAAATATCGTCATTTCTCGAATTAAAGAAGGTAAAATGGAAAATCCATATGACCAACTTAACGATAAAAAATAATAAACTGCACGTCGTGCAGTTTATTTTGTTTCTTCTTTTAATTCATTTAATTCTTCGTGATACGTATCATCTAACTTTTTAAATGTTTCGATTTTAGAAACACTTTTTTGAGTTTGAATATCTTGCTCTTCTTCGTAAATTTTAATGATGTTAATTCTTTCACGGTAATAGGACTTAAACGTGTAAAACATTTCTAAACTCATACTACGCACTGATTTAGCATCATCTGTTTCAAGTGACAGTTGATTTAGGTTTTCGATTTGATCATCTAAAATTGGCATCAGTACTTCTTCTACAATTCTTTCTTTTTCATCCGCATCGTCATCCCCTTGAAGTAACGTCACGTTGTCTTCTAATTCTTTACTTTTTTCGTTGACGATATCGATGACTTCATCAATTTCATTCGTCGTTTGTTTTGAATGGTCTTTTTGAATAATACTTTGACGCTCTTCTTTAGCAGCACTCACCGCTTCACTGTCTTTAATCAGTTGATCTGTCGATTCTTCATAAGCAATGAAAAGATCTGTACCTGCGCCGAGTTCTTTAGAAAAAGATTCTTTTAACTGTATACTTTCAGCATAGTCTTTATGAATTTTTTTAATTTCTTCATTTGTAACGTCAACTTTTTCTAATTCTTCAACCATCTCCTCAGAGATCGGAATAAGATTGTCATCGATATTTTTCTTTAACTTATCGACTTCACTTCTTTCAATATCTTTTTCTGTTCTCGTACTGACATGTTCAATTTTTTCTAAATCTATTTCAGATAAATGTTCGTAGTACTTTTTATCGAGTTCATATATTTTTTCCATCGAAGATTCGTACATTTCAAGGTCATTACTTAACGATGACCGGCACGCACAAAGGAGTAATACAATCATTGAAAGCTTTGTGATTTTAAATATCTTATACATGCTAGAATTACACCTCTCTTAACATGCATGGTTATTCTAGTCTTTTTTTATATACATGTTTATAATAGTAATTGATTCATTTTAGAAAGGACTTTAATTATGAGTATTGAAAAATCCTTACGTGAAAAACTAAATGGTTCTTCTATTAAAGTAAATGAACCTTTAAAAAACTACACGTACTCGCACACAGGCGGTATCGCAGATTACTATATTACAGTATATAATATACACGATGCAATGGAAACTATCCATTTTGCGAGAGAGCATAACATTCCTTTAACGTATTTAGGAAATGGTTCTAACTTAATTATTCGTGACGGTGGTATTCGAGGCATCGTTTTAAATACGTTAGAACTAAAAGACATTAAACGTGAAGGAGATTATATAATTGCTGGTAGCGGCAGCCGAATTATCGACGTATCTCGCTTTGCAAGAGACGAGTCACTCACTGGCTTAGAGTTTGCTTGTGGTATCCCTGGTAGCGTCGGAGGCGCTGTGTATATGAATGCTGGTGCGTATGGTGGTGAACTAAAAGACTGTCTAGAAGAAGTTAAAGTCGTTACACCTGAAGGTGAATTACTGACACTTCACCGTGATGAATTACATCTTGGATACAGACAAAGTATCGTCCAAGAAAATGGCTATTTAGTCGTCGAGGCAACGTTTAAGCTTGCTGAAGGTAATATAGATGAAATCAATGCTGTAATGACAGAACTCACTCGATTACGTGAAAGTAAACAACCACTTGAACTGCCGTCGTGTGGATCAGTCTTCCAAAGACCTCCAGGGCACTTTGCTGGTAAACTCATTCAAGATAGCAAACTTCAAGGACATCGAATTGGTGGCGTTGAAGTATCTAAAAAGCATGCTGGATTTATGGTCAATATCGATAACGGAACAGGTAGTGATTATGAAGAATTAATTCACTACGTTCAAAAAGTTGTTAAAGAAAAATTTGATGTCGAGTTACAACGTGAAGTAAGAATTATCGGTGAACATACAAAAAATCCGAATCAAGATTAATCTTGATTCGGATTTTTATTATTTAACTTCGTTTAAAATCTCTTCAATTTCTTCAAGTTGTTTCATAGCTGTAATATGACCACCAGAATTTAAGTACCATCTGACTGAGTCTAATTCAAAGATATTGTCATCTTTAACTGCATCAACATTGTTTGTAACATCTGTTTTAATTACGTCAACTTTAGTTGCGTCTTTACCATTACTAATCGCAGCACCTCTATCCATGACGAATACGATACCTGGATTTTGTTTAGAGATGTATTCATAAGAGATTTGGTTACCATGTGATGCTGTTTTATCTTGATCTGGTTCTTCACCAGATGCTTCAAATCCAATTGGATTATATAAGTAATCATAACGTCCACCTGGACCATGAAGTGATAAGTCGCCACCATTTGTTTGGATGAACATCATTGTTTTATCATTTTCAGTGACTGCTTTATTAGTTTCATCGATTTTTTCATCTAACTCTTTGTTTAGATCATCTGCTTCTGTTTCTTTGTCGTATAATTGACCAATAAAGCTTGTCATATCTTTAATATCATTAAAGAAATTATCTGATTGAGCTGCAACGTTAATGACTACTGCATTAGGCGCTGCTTTTTTTAATTCTTCAATCGTATCTTTATTTGTTTGACGTGCACCTGTCATAATAATTTCTGGATCTAATTCTGCAATTTTTTCGTAGTCAGGTTCTTTTAAACCACCAAGATTTGCATATTTGTCATCTTTAAAAGTTTCAAGATCTTCACCTAATGAAGAATTGTTATCCCCTTTTGTTAACCCAACAATATTATCTTCTAAGTCAAGTGCATCAAATGTAGATGCTACACCAATGTCTAATAACACGACTTTGTCTGAGTTTTTAGGAACGTCAACCGTTTCATTGACCGCTTCTGTATCTCCATCTGGTTTGTCTGTTAATCTCATGTCGAATTTATTTTCGTAAGAAATTGTTTCTTTTTCTGAGTTACTTTCGTCGTTACTTTCTTCTGATGTTGCATCACTACTACACGCTGAAAGCACGATAATTCCTAAAAATAATAAAACTAATGCTGATAATTTTTTAATGTTCATTTAAACTTCCCTTTCTAAATTTAGCCCCCACTAAATTTCAAGTTGTAGCGCACTCATCACCTCCTTAAATGGTATATATTTAGACGCCTCCAAATACTTGACGTGATTCTGCTGCTTCACCATCAAAGTATATACAGATTTGGTGACCGCATACGCTTTGTATTTGAATGTCCATATCATAAATATCTCGTAAAATATCTTCTTGGATGACTTCATCTTTTGTACCTGAGATTTGAAGTTTACCGTCTTTTAATGCAGCGATATTATCCGAGTAACATGACGCGAAGTTAATATCGTGGATCACGATAATAATCGTTTTGTTTCTTTCTCGACATAACCTGCGTAAAATTTGCATAATTTGAACCGAGTGTTTCATATCTAAGTTATTCAATGGTTCATCTAAAAAGATGTATTCCGTATCTTGTGCGATAGTCATCGCAATATACGCACGTTGACGTTGACCACCGGATAACTCATCGATCATACGATCTTCTAAATCTTGAAGTCCCATGTATTTAATGGCTTCGTCAATTTTTTCGTTATCTTCTGCTTTCAGTCGACCTTTACAATATGGGTAGCGACCAAATGCGATCAGTTCTCTAACTGTAATATTTAAATTTAAATGGTTACTCTGTTTTAAAATTGAGATTTTCTTAGCGAGTTCGTTATCTGGTTTTGTAAATAAGTTTTCACCTTCTAACAAAACTTCTCCGCTATTTTTATCCATTAAACGCGTCACCATTGAAATGACTGTACTTTTACCTGCGCCGTTTGGACCGATAAGTGACATCAGTTTACCTTTTTCTATATCGAGAGATACGTTATCTACTACTTTTTTGTTACCATACGCCTTAGAAAGACCTTTTATTTGAATCAAGCCTTACTCCTCCTTAGCATTAAATAGATGAAGTACACCCCACCTACTAAGTTAATGATAACACTTAGTTCAATGTTATTCTTAAATACAAACTGTACAACCATTTGACCGATTAAAAGTGCGATAATACTAATTAATGTGGTGCCTATAATGATGTAAAAATGTTTATATGTTTTTAGCACTTCGTGTGCAAGGTTAATAACTAAAAGTCCTAAAAACATAATTGGACCGACAAGTGCAGTTGATGCTGACACAAGTATCGCAACGATAATGAGAAGTTCAGATACTTTACGGTCATAGTTAATACCGAGGTTGATTGCATGATCTCTACCAAGTGACATCACGTCTAGTGATGAAAAATCGAGTAAAATGATGATCACCATTATACTCACAACTCCGAGTGTAATGTATAACAACGTCTCGTTAATCGATGTAAATGAACCAAACAATTGCCCTTGTAATACAAGGAAGTCTTCCGGACTAATTAACACTTGCATAAATGTCGCTAAGTTTCCGAAAAATGTACCAAGTATAATACCGATTAATAATAATATAAATACGTTGTTTCTCGTCATTTTGAATAAGTATTTAAATACGATTACTGTAAAAATAACGAGTAAGGACATACTTAAAAAATAGTTGTATGCACTATTTAATAATAATGGTGAACTCACTCCTGCAATAAATACAATCGTCGTTTGTATAAATACATAGACTGAATCAAGTCCCATTATTGTCGGGGTGATAATTCTATTTTTAACAATCGTTTGAAATATCACTGTTGAAACTGCGATTGCAGTTGCTACAACGATAATCGCAAACGTCCTTAATACTCTTGATGGCAACTGATAATGTAAAATTTTAAAGTTTAAGCCGTAAAACATGTAAAATACTATTAACGCTAACGCAATTAATGCGAGCACTATCAGTTGTATATTGTTCTTTTTATTACTCCGCATATTTCACCCTCCTATAAATCATGAATAGGAAGATTGCACTACCGAATACGGCAATGACAAGACCAACTGACACTTCGTACGGGTAAATGATAACACGACCAATAATGTCACATATCATTACAAAAATCCCACCAAGTGTTGCGGTTAAGAAAATCGTACTTCTTAGATGGTCTCCTCTAAATATCGAAACGATGTTCGGAACAATTAACCCTAAAAACGGAAGCATACCAACGGTTACAACGACAATTGCTGTAATCGCTGCAGTAATAAATAAACCAATATTAACGATTCTTCTGTAATTTAAGCCTAAGTTTTTAGAGAAATCTTCTCCCATACCTGCAACTGTAAATTGATGTGCATAAAAAATTGCTAATATAAACAACGGAATACTAATATATAAAATTTCATATCGTCCAGTTACAAGCGTAGAGAAACTTCCGTGCATCCAAGTTGAAATAGATTGTAAGTTATTTGTACGGAGTGCTAAAAATGTTCCAACACTTGAAACAACACCACCAAGCATAATACCGATCAGTGGTACAAAAATGATATCTTTAAATTTAATACGTGTAATAATTTGCATAAAAATTAAAGTCCCTATGAGTGCAAGTGCTGTCGCGAATGATAATCTCGTTAACATACTCGCAGCTGGGAAAAATATCATACCAATTAAAATGCCAAGTTGTGCCCACTCCATAGTACCTGCTGTCGTTGGTGATACGAATTTGTTACGCGTAAGTTGTTGCATAATAAGCCCACACGTCGCAAGCGCTGCACCTGCAATAATAATTGATACAGTACGTGGTATTCTACTATGTAATAAAACTGATTTTTGCTGATCGCTTAAATTAAATATGTCACTGAGCGGCAAACTACTCACACCAACAAATATTGAAAGTATAGATGTGAATATGAGCACGATTATTAATATGTCTAGTCGAAATAATTTTTTTGCCATAAGAAACCGCCTAATTGATAATCATTCTCATTGATTTTCTATTTATCATTATACTACAATGTGTCTCATTTACAAGAAGAATATATAAAAACCACTCATTTCTGAGTGGTTTTAATGAATTACTATCGTTTCACCGTTATCATTTAAATACTCATCATCTAGAATTTTTAAAATAGTGTTTAATGCACGGTTATCGTTCGTATTAAAATCGTCATTATTAACAGGTGGACGGTAACTGAGTGTATACACGTCTAGATCTTCTTTAAGAAGTTCACGCTCTAAAGCATGTGTTAATCCTTCAATTGCACCTGTCACTGTATAGTATAAGTTATGTTCAAACACTTCTTCATCTGTTGGTTCAACTAAATTAATAATTTTTGTTTCTTTCGTTTCGATTAACTGATTACGTAACGTTCGGACGCCTAGGTACGTTCCCCAAACGTGTTCGTTCATGACTTCAGTGAATTCATCATATGAAACGTTATAAACACTATTATCTTCTGTATGAATTGAATGAATGAAAATTATCCCATTTAAACCGTCATACGTAGATTCTATTTTTTCAACCATATTTAGCCAATCAATTTCTTTTGCTTGTTCAAGTAAAAATACTTCATGATGTGCGTCACTATTCTCACTAATATTTTCGTGAAGTTCTTCAAGACCACTATA
>DWXM01000017.1 GCA_019119225.1 Candidatus Nosocomiicoccus stercorigallinarum | reverse complement strand
CGTCATCGTGATAAATCTAAATAATATTAAAATTTAAGGAGATTAAAAACATGAATACTATTAATAAAATTCAAACTGAAGCAGATCAAAACGGATTTTTCGGAGAATACGGTGGTGCGTTTGTACCTGACGCATTAAAGTCAGCGATGACAGAATTAAAAGAGGTATATAATGAATTAAAACACGATGAATCATTCCAAGAGGAATTTAATTATTATTTAAAAGAATATTCAGGTCGAGAAACACCACTCACTTATGCAGAAAATCTAACGACAACACTCGGTGGTGCTAAAATTTACTTAAAACGCGAAGATTTAAACCATACAGGTGCACATAAAATAAATAATGCAATCGGGCAAGCGTTAATCGCAAAACGTATGGGTAAAAAGCGACTCGTCGCTGAAACAGGTGCAGGGCAGCACGGTGTTGCGAGTGCAACAGTTGCAGCAATGTTTGATATGGAAATCGTAATTTTTATGGGTGCTGAAGATATGCGTAGACAACGTTTAAACGTCTTTAGAATGGAGTTACTCGGAGCAAAAGTTGTTGCAGTAGAAGAGGGCAATCGTACGTTAACTGAAGCAGTCGACGCTGCACTTGAATATTACGTTAAAAATGTCGATGATACGCATTATTTACTCGGAAGTGCATTAGGTCCTGATCCATTTCCAACAATTGTCAGAGACTTCCAAAGCGTCATAGGGCGAGAAATTAAAACTCAAATATTAGAAAAAGAAAATAGATTACCAGATGCCATTGTGGCATGTATCGGTGGGGGATCAAATGCTATTGGTACAATGCATCCATTTATCCTCGATGAAACTGTTAAACTATACGGCGTTGAAGCTGCAGGGCAAGGATTTGAGACAAATAAACACTCAATGGCAATTAATAAAGGAAGTATTAACGTATTACATGGGACAAAAATGTACATGACAAATGACGACGCCTACAGTATCTCTGCAGGTTTAGATTATCCAGGCGCTGGACCTGAACATTGTTATTATCATGATATCGGACGTGTAGAGTATGAATACGCAACAGATAAAGAAGCACTAAATGCATTACAAATACTATCTAAAACTGAAGGAATCATTCCTGCGTTAGAAAGTTCACATGCAGTTGCATATGCATTAAAACTTGCACCAACGATGGCTAAAGATGACATACTCGTCGTGACAATATCAGGCCGTGGTGATAAAGATATGGAACAAGTTATGGATTATTTAAATAAATAAGCAAAATGTATTCATCTTTAGTCGAAAGATTAAAGATGAATACATATATTATGTAAACTTTATAATGAATAATAAAACATATAGCAATAGATTATATAAGTAATCCTTAATAATAAACATATATAAAGTATTTAATATAAATAGCTGTAACATAATGTAATTCATAAGAAATCCATATGTGATCATTAAGATAAATTTTAATTATGAATTAATTACGTATCAAATCTAATTAAAATATATTATATTAAATCCATATCAATATATGATTATATAAATATCAAACTATAAAATTAACAAAAAGATATTTTTTTATATACAAAATTAACAAGAATTACGGTAAAAATGATTACATTTAAACAGTCTTAAAATGAGTCAAATTTAGTGCTTTTTGACCGTTTTTAGACCCTAAAGTTTACATAACATATATTATAGGAAGTTGTATTATAAACGATAAAAGTCCTCTCTTCTACCTTGATTTATGTGTGTTTATCTTGTATTTTGCATATATTTTAAAAGATTCTTTTAGTTTCTGTCTAATATGTATGAAAACTATTAAGAATTTACGTTTACTTTTATAGATAATAAAAATAAGCAATACTTAAAACTTAAATAAATGCTGCTTATCTATATATGCTAACTTAATGTCAACTTTATATCTTATATTAATCATATAACTGTAATAAATATCGCAACCCACTCTACGAGTTTATAGCGTTCTCGTAAAAATATAAATGCTAATATAATTGTTACTAATGGTGTTAAATAAAAGCCAATACTAACTTCAACCGCATGTCCAGAGTTAACACCATAAACGTACATCCCCCAGTTTATTGAAATAACAAAACCAGCAAGGATTACTGTAAAAATTTTACTTTTATTTGCTTTTAAGTATTTTAAGTCTTTTATAAACTCTCCTGTATGATTAAACAGCGGGATAATAATTATCATAAAGACAAAAGACATAATCGTTCGAATTAGAACAACTTCTATCGGGTGAATACCGTCAATTAATGCCCAATATAGCGGTGTAAGTCCCCATAGTGTATATGCTAATACAGCTATAGATATACCACGTTTTTCTCCCATCTCTAAATCACCATCCAATATTAAATTTTTCCACTTTAAAAACCCCTTATATTCGCGTAAATATACGCATATAAAGGGCCCAGAACTCGTTAAACGAGTTTTTAAAAATTCGATTGAGAACATTACTAATTTTAATATAAGAATCATGATTAAACAATAATATTCACAATTTCATTAGACGATTAGTTTAAAAGTGTTTAAAATTGAAGAAACAGGAGGTAAATATGATTAAACTCGGTATTGTCACTACACCAAATGAACAGACTCAATTATTATTAGATGATTTAGCTGATTTAGAAAATAAATTATCTAATAAACTAAATAAAAACATAAAAATTGATTATAAAATAGATCCAATCATCGGGACCTCAGAAGATATTGAAGACGGACGACCTATCTTAGAAAAAATTAGAAAAGAAAATGATTGGGATTATTTAGTAAATATCACGGACCTACCTTATATTGAAAAAGGTAAAACATTAAAATACTTACTAAAAGATAATATTATGACGATATTTATTCCGTCATTAGGACTTTTTAATTTAAAAAATAAACAACTATCAATGTTAGAACACTTTTTAAATAACAAAAATTTAAATAAAGAAAATTCAACGACAAATCGTTTAAAGTTAATTATTGGTATGACTCTATTAAACAAACCATGGAAAGACGTTGGAAACTTTAAAACAATTATATCTCTCGCTTTTGCGACGGGGACTTATATTTCTATATTCTCAATGCCCTGGGAGTTAAGTGTCGTCTATAGTAAAACACGACTCACTATTCTTTCATTATTCGCAATTATCGGTATGATCGTATGGCTAATATATGCTCATAAATTATGGGAGAAAAAATCAACCGTGACTGATGAGAAATATAGAAGTATCTATAACCTAACGACATTCTTCACTTTATTAATTACAACAGTTGTTATATATTTCATCAATATACTATTACTCACGATTAGTATTTCACTATTTGTACCGATCGAGTTATTTTTTGAATCGACAAGTGCGAATAATGATTCAATTATCACCTACTCATTGAGGCTTATTTGGTTTGTTGCTTCACTTTCAATTTTAGCAGGCGCATTTGGTTCTACAGTAGAAGATGAAAATAGAATTCGATTTATCACATATTCTTATAGACAAAATTATAGATATAATATGATTAAACAAGAACAGGAGGAACAAGATAATGACTAATCAGTTGATTGGACTTGTGGCCTCTACAGGATATGCGTCTAAAATTGCTCAAAATGTACAAGATAATTTAGATCTAGAAAACATTGAGTTCGACGTAAAGTCTAAACAATTTATTGAGAAAGCATCAAACATCGCAGATATATATGAAGCAGTTGAAGAAATGATTGATGAAGAAAAGTGGTCAAAAGCAATTATCCTGACCGATTTACCCCTATTTGATAACAATAAGACAATTGCAGTCGATATAAATAATAGCTATAACATTTCAATGGTTTCCCTTCCTGCATTTGGTCCGATATTTATATCTAAAAAATTAAGAGAAACGATTGAAAATCTTGTTTATCAAATGAACGAAACGGAAAATGATGTCAATCTATATAAAGGTAAAACGACGAAAGAGTCTAACATTAAAGTAAGAAAAGATCGTAAACCACATGAAAGATTTTTATTAAAAGATAATAACTTCTTTAAACTATTTGCGACGATGACCATTTTAAACAACCCACTCAATATGATGAGTAGCTTAAGCAGTGTAGTTGCTGTCGCTTTTACAACCGGTGCATTTGGTATGGTCTTTTCGACGATGTGGAACTTATCGAATTCATTTAGTATCGAGAGAATGATTTTAATTAATTTAGTTGCGATTATTAGTATGACAGCATGGATTATGATCGCACACGATTTATGGCAAACATCGAATAATAAAAGTGAAAAAGAAATTATAAGACTCTATAATTTAACAACGCTAAGTACATTAGTGATTTCGATTATAACGTTTTATATTATCTTATATTTAATGTTTTTAGTCGCATCAATTATATTACTTCCAAGTGAGTTTTTACCATCTCAAATTACAGTGATTGATACAGATAAAGCGGGCTTAACAGTTTACTTAAGAATCGCCTGGTTTGCAGCGTCTATAAGCACATTTGCAGGAGCAATTGGTGCTGGATTAGAAAGTAGAAATAAAATAAGAGAAAGCACATATGGTTTTAGACATTACCGTGCACAAAATACGAGAGAAGATTAAATTTTCAGTCTTCTCTCTTTTTTTATAAATAAATCAATGTATAATAGTAATATAGTTCGAAAATCGAAAGGATGATAATATGTCGCTACCATTAAGAAGCGAAGTAAATGAAAAGTACACTTGGGATTTAACTGATTTATGTAAAAATAATGAGGAAGCTAAAGAAAGAAGTGAATCATTAAGGCAAAAAATTGAATCTTTCAATAGTAAATATGAAGGTCGTTTAGAAAGTGTAGAGACTGCACTCGATGCAATTGATGATTATCGTAAATTACTAGAAGACCTAGTTATTGTAAGTACATATTCAAGTTTAAAATTATCGAGTGACCAAAGTGATGGAGACGCACAGAAGCTAGCAGGTATTATCGGTACAACTTCTACTCTATTCTCAACAGAGACTTCATTTTTAACGAGCGAATTACTTAATAAAGATGAGTCTTTCTTAAAAGAAATAAAAGATAACAAGAACGAGTATACAGGGTTTATAGATGAGCTATTGAGAGTTAAACCATATCAATTAGATCCAAACGTTGAAAAAGCACTCGCTAGCTTTAATAACGTTTTTAGTGGTCCATACGAACTTTATTTAAAAACGAAATTACTAGACTTAGACTTCGGTTCGTTTACCGTGGATGGTAAAGAGTACCCACTTTCATATTTATCATTTGAGGGTGAATTAGAATCTCATCGTGACGAATCAGTTAGACGTACTGCATTTAGACAATTTAGTGATGTATTAAAAAAATACGAGAATACAACTGCTGCGACGTACGATTTACATTTGAAACAAGAAAAAGCTGAAGCTGATTTAAGAGGTTTTGACTCAGTCATCGATTATTTACTTCATAAACAAGACGTATCTAGAGAATTATATGACCGTCAAATTGATACGATTATGAAAGATTTAGCACCACATATGAGACGTTATGCGAAACTTCTCCAAAAAGAAAATAATATTGAAAATATGAAATTTGAAGACTTAAAAATTTCACTAGATCCAGATTCAGAACCAGAGATTACAATTGAAGATTCTCGAAAATATATACTCGAGGGCTTAAGCATCATGGGAGACGATTATATCAACATGATTAACCGTTCATATGATGAGCGCTGGATTGATTTTGTATCAAATAAAGGTAAATCAACAGGAGCGTTTTGTTCAAGTCCATACGGTGTACATCCGTATATCTTAATTACTTGGACATCATTAATGGAAGAAGTATTTGTATTAGCACATGAACTTGGGCACGCAGGTCACTTCTATAATGCAAATAGAGAAAACAATATATTCGATACACGCCCTTCTCTATACTTTATTGAAGCACCTTCAACTTTAAACGAAATGTTAATGGCCAACCATTTATTGAAAACAAGTGATAATGATCAATTCAAACGTTGGGTCATTAGTTCTATAATATCTAGAACGTATTACCATAACTTTGTGACACACTTACTAGAAGCGGCGTATCAACGTGAAGTTTATAAGTTAGTAGACAACTATGAAACAGTTACAGCTCAAGATTTAAATCGTATTAAACGTGAAGTACTTGAAGAATTCTGGGGAGATGACGTAGAAATCACTGAAGGTGCAGAACTCACATGGATGAGACAGCCGCACTATTATATGGGATTATATCCATACACTTATTCTGCAGGTCTTACAATTTCAACAGAAGTATCTAAACGAATTTTAAACGAAGGACAACCTGCAGTAGATGATTGGCTAGAAGTATTAAAACTCGGTGGTAAGAAAAACGCAGTAGAGCTCGCGAAACATGCAGGTGTAGACATTACAACATCAGAACCACTTGATAATACAATTAAATATATTGGTGAATTAATTGATGAACTAGAAAGATTATCATAAATTTTATATCCCTAACCCCTTGATATAGTTAGTATCAAGGGGTATTTATTTGACTCAATCAACTAATAAACAATATAATTGACCTAGTCAAATATATGTGAAGGTGATTGTATGGACGTAGAATTTATTAGGGAATTTGAAGATTTTAATGAGTTTTTATACAAATTAAATAATGAATTAAAGTCTTCAAATAATACCTATAACCAAACACAAATTGAAGTGCTAAATTTTCTATCAAACAATAAAGATGTTACTGCAAAACAGATTGAAGATGTGCTAAATATCGACAGAGGATTTTTAAGTCGTACTCTAAAGAGTTTACAGAATAATAAACTTTTAAAGAAAACACAGTCAAAAAAAGATAAAAGAATATATATACTTAATATCAGTTCAAAAGGTAAAGATGTGTTAGATGATCACCGTTCTTTAAAAACTAAGAAGTATGACGTAGTGTTTAATCATCTATCAAAAGAAAAGAAAGAAGATTTTATAGAAGTATTAAATCAAGCGATGCAGATTTTTAATAATAAAGGTTATTCATCTACTATTTTAGAAAATGAAAGTCCTATAGAATACGTATTTAATAAAGATAATGTAGTATGGCAAGCTAAAAATGATAATCATATCATTACTACTCTACTTTATAAACGTATAAATGAATGGACGGTAGAGTTGGAATCTGTATCTCTAGTTGAAAATCTAGAAATTTTTAAAGAATTAATTAAAAAAGCAGTGAATTATGCATATGATAACTTTGAAAGTCATTTAATTATGTATGTTGAATATAATCATGATAAGTACATTTCTATATTGTCAGATTTAGATTTTATAGAAACAGAAATACTAGATAATAAAATAAGATTTGATCTCTTTTTATAAAGTTAACATAATAATATTATAGTAAAAAAGAGCGCTTATTCACGCTCTTTTTTAATGTATGTGCCCGCTTTATCTTGAGTAATTTTTCCTTCTTTCATTAACCCACCAAGCGCACGTTTAAAGCTTGCTTTAGAAATATTAAATATTTCTCTTATGTCCTCTGGTGAGGATTTATCATTATAAACCATCGATCCCCCGTTCATAAGTAAATACTCATAAATTTCTTCAGCATCTGTATCAATTTTTTTGTATGCTTTTTCTATAAATGAGCCGTTCATCTCATTGTGCTCATTAAACCCAATGACTCTAACTTTTACTTCTTCACCGAGTCTTGGTTCTTCTTGACGTTCTGATTCATGGACAAATACTTTATACCCTTCATTCGTTAGTAAGAACGAACCAACTTTAAGTAAACGATATGGTCTTGCGTCTAACCAAGTATTACGATGGAGTTTAAATGCCTCTTCGTCAAATGGTAGTGACATTTCTCTTGCCTCAGTTTCAGTGATTAAGCGACCGTATATTTGGTTGTCACTTTCTACTCGAAGTGTTGCCATAACTTTATCACCTGGCTTTGGCCATACCTTTTTTAATTTTGGTAAGTCTTCATATGGAATTAAAAAATCCTTAGGTGCATCTATATCAATATAGACACCGTCATAAGTGACTTCACTTACGGGTACAAAGTCAAATTTGTCTCTCGTGATTTTTGGAATCACTGGTGAAGCGAATAATTCTCCACGTGTATTTGGATAAATAAACGCAGGTACATCTTGTCCGACCTCATAGTCTTCTTTTTGTAATGATTTATTCATACGAATCATTTCGTTATCTTCGGTTTTAAAGTATAAAGTTGACCCTTCTATTTTATCTAACGTTAAAAATTGAGTCGTTCCTGATAATTTATTCATAAAATCTCCTAATCTATCTTATAATATATTAATAATAGCATATGTATAGTATAATTACGTGTATTAATAATTAAGGAGAATGTACATGTTACAAGTTAGTGATGTGAGTTTACAATTTGGAGATAGAAAATTATTTGAAGATGTAAACATAAAATTTACCCCTGGTAACTGTTATGGCCTAATTGGTGCGAACGGTGCTGGTAAATCAACGTTTTTAAAAATATTATCTGGAGAAATTGACTCACAAACAGGTCATGTGACAATGGGTCCGAATGAACGTATGGCGTTTTTAAAACAGGATCATTTCCAATATGAAGATGAAATAGTTTTAGACGTTGTACTTATGGGACACGAGGAATTATGGCAAATTTCAGAAGAGAAAAATGCAATTTACATGAAACCTGATTTTAATGATGAAGATGGTATGCGTGCTGCCGAACTCGAAGCTTTATATGGAGAAAAAGGCGGATACACTGCAGACAGTGATGCAGAAAACTTATTACACGGTTTAGGTATCGCGCAAGAGCTCGTACATAAAAAGATGTCAGAATTAGAAAATAGTCAAAAGGTAAAAGTGTTACTCGCTCAAAGCTTATTTGGTAACCCAGATGTATTACTACTCGATGAGCCGACGAACGGTTTAGATATTAAAGCCATTCAATGGTTAGAAGAATTTTTAATTAACTTTGAAAATACTGTAATTGTTGTATCCCATGACCGTAACTTTTTAAACAATGTCTGTACACATATCGCAGACTTAGATTATGGTAAAATTCAACTTTACGTTGGAAACTATGACTTTTGGTATCAATCAAGTAAACTTGCTAAAGAGTTAATGCAAGAACAAAATAAGAAAAAAGAAGAACGTATCGCTGAGTTAAAAGAATTTATTGCGAGATTTAGCGCGAACGCTGCAAAATCTAAGCAAGCAACAAGTCGTAAAAAAATGCTAGATAAAATTGAACTTGACGACATAAAACCATCAAGTAGACGTTATCCGTACGTCGGATTTAGTCCTGAAAGAGAAATTGGTAATGATTTATTACAAGTTAAGAATCTATCCCACTCTATTGATGGGAAAGAAATCTTAAAAGATGTCAATTTTACTATTAACCCTAACGATAAAGTAGTTATCGTTGGTGACAGTGAAATTCAAAAAACCGTCTTACTCGACATATTAGCGGGTGTCACAGAACCTGATGAAGGCGAAGTAATTTGGGGAGTAACGACAACTCAAACGTATATGCCTAAAGATAATAGCGAGTATTTCGAAGGTGTTGAATTATCACTTGTTGACTGGCTAAGACAATATGCACCTGAAGATGAACAAACAGAGACATTTTTACGTGGTTTCTTAGGACGCATGTTATTTAGTGGTGAAGAAGCAAAAAAACATGCACACGTACTTTCTGGTGGAGAAAAAGTGAGAGCAATGTTGTCTAAAATGATGTTATCTAAAGCGAATGTTTTACTACTAGATGAACCTACAAACCACTTAGATTTAGAAAGTATTCAAGCAGTGAACGATGGTCTTATTAAATTTAAAGGATCAATTTTATTTACATCACATGACTTTGAATTCATTAATACAATCGCAAATCGAGTGGTCGAATTAAACGAGGTCGGCGCAATGACGAAAGAAATCACTTACGAAGACTACTTAATTGAAAAAGGAATTTTAAATCAATATTAAAAATAACCTTTCCGTTAAATTTAACGGAAAGGTTATTTTTTGCTACAAATTTATCTATAGTGAAATCAATTATATATTATAATTTTTCAACGTTAGTAGCTTGTGGGCCACGATCGCCTTCAACGATTTCAAACTCTACTTCTTGACCTTCTTCAAGAGATTTGTAACCTTCTTCATTGATTGCTGAGAAGTGAACGAATACGTCGTTTTCACCTTCTACTTCGATAAATCCAAAACCTTTTTCAGCATTGAACCATTTAACTGTACCTTGTTTCATCAATAAATCCTCCAAAAATATATTCAATATTCAGAAATGAATATTAACACATTCATTATATCCAGTGAAAACGTTTTTGTAAAGTACATATTAAGACATTTTATAGTTTAGTTTATTTCTATCACTTTTTCGTCTTTAAAAACGACTAAAGAGTGATAGATTTGCATATCATCATCACAGTCATCACAATATTCAATTTCACAGCAACTAAAAAATGCAGGGATATTGTACTTCCCTCTTTTTAGTGATGGATATTTATCTTCTAAAGATTTGTATATTTCATCATATTTTAATTTCATAGTTTCGTAATCGTTAAATGTGTGAGATAGTGTGACGTCCTCTCTCCATTCATCAAATAACCACCAGCCTTCGTAATCTGCAGTTATTATTACAATTTCATACATAAAAATCCCCACTTATGTATATAGTCTAGTGAGTTCATTATATTCCTATTATTAGCAAATTCAAGTTTAAAGATTTATAATTATATTAAGACGTAATGAATGGAGAATAATTATGAAGGACAAATTTACGCATTGGTATGGAGTACTAATTGCTAGTCCTGTCGGTTTAATTACATGGTTATTAACAATTAGCGTGTTTGATTTAACAACAATGATTTCTGCACTAGTAACGAGTGGAACTGTTTTTTTATCTTACTTTTCTACTCAACAATTTACACTTCAAAAGTATTTAAATGATCATGAATTAACACGCAGTGAATATAAATATATTAAAAAAGAGCTAAAAAGCGCGCGTGAAAAGCAAAAAAGACTATTTAATAGTTATAAAAAAATTAGAAACTTTAGTGATATTAAATTAATATTCGATATAAACCGAGTAGTACGAGCAATTATGAAAAAAGTCCATAACGAACCAAAATTATTTTATAACGGATTACAATTTTTTCACTCCAACTTAGATTCAGCCGTAAATATGGTTGAAATATATTTAGATCTTTACCGTTTACCAGGTAAAACAAAAGAAGAAAAAATAGAGCTAAATACTGCAAGACTCCGTTTACTCGATTTAAAAAGAAATCTAGAATTAGACCTTTCAGAAATTAATCGAAACGATTATAATCAGTTAAAAATCGAGCGTGCAGTACTAGATCGTACAGAGGGTTTAAACACTCCCCGACTTGAAAATAACGATAGTAAAGTACGTATAAAAGATATTAATACAGAACTTAGTAAGACACAAAAAGCAGGTGAATATATTGACAAAAAATAATACAAAAGACGAATTACTCGAAAGTCCATTTCAGCCAGTTGAATCTGAAATCGTTGAAGAGCCTAAAAATGAATTTACGACAACTTTTAAAGATGACGAATTTACAAAAGAAGAAATGGAACAAATTAAATCAATTAAAGATCAAATCGAACCACTCAATAATGACGCTTTAATTGCCTATGGAGCAAATGCACAATCACAGTTATCAAAGTTTTCTCATGATATGCTTAACCAAGTACAGTCTAAAGAAATTGGACCTGTTGGTGATTCTTTAAAACAACTGATGAGTAAACTAAAAGAGATTGATCCTGAAGAACTTACAAAGCAAAATAAGAACGTATTTCAACGTCTATTTGGTAAAGTAAATCGTTCAGTGAATGAATTACTCGCTAAACATAAAAGTGTTGCTAGTCAGGTGGACAGAATAAGTGTTCAGCTTGAAAGTTCTAAAGATTTACTCATTAGAGATGTTAATTTACTTGATCAGTTATACGATGAAAATAAAGCTTATTTTGAAGCATTAAACGTTTATATAAAAGCTGCAGAGCTTAAAAAAGAAGAACTAGAGTCCACTACTCTACCAACGCTTCAAGAAAAAGCGAGTCAATCGAATAACCAAATGGCGACTCAAGACGTGAATGACATGATTCAATATATTAATCGTCTAGATAAAAGAATTCACGATTTAAAATTATCTCGTCAAATTACGTTACAATCGGCACCACAAATACGAATGATTCAAAATATTAATCAGTCGCTTGCAGAAAAAATTCAAAGTTCTATTCTAACGTCAATTCCATTATGGAAAAACCAAATGGCAATCGCTTTAACATTATTAAATCAAGAATCAGCTTCTAAAGCTCAAAAAGCAGTGACTGATACAACGAACGAATTGCTCACTAAAAATAGTGAGATGCTGAAACAAAATGCATTAAGAACTGCTGAAGAAAATGAACGTGGAATTGTCGATATTGAAACATTAAAACATACACAAGATAATTTATTAGAGACAATTGAAGAAACATTACGTATTCAAACTGAAGGTAAAGCACAGCGTCAACAAGCAGAAAAAGAACTTGTCTCTATGGAAGAAGAATTAAAAACACGTCTCTTAGATATTAAAGATAGATATAAATAAAACGGAAAGGATATTCCTTTCCGTTTTATTTTATTCATATACAATTTTAGGTTGTTTTGAACCAAGTACATATCCGATAATATATCCGACGATTAAGATTGGAATCCACTCAAACTCTGTAGCAAATAACGGTAAATATTCTAATACTTCAAGCGGTAAAACTTCAAGTGCTGAAATACCGAAGTACTCTGATCTAAAGATTACTGCTAATATAGAAATAATACTTACTGTATAAACTGGAATTTGTAATGCAAGTCTTGGTGACGGTACAAAGTATGTGAATATAACAAGAGAGATTACTGTCATTGCGATTGGGTAAAGAATCATCAGTACTGGTACAGATCCTTGGATAATTGTACTCAGTCCTTGATTTGCAAGTACTAACGAAATTAAAATAAAAATTGATACCCAAGCAACATAACTCACTCTTGGAATTAGCTCGTGGAAATATTCAGATACTGAAACAATTAAACCAACACAAGTTGTTAGACAAGCAAGAAATACAATTGTTGCTAATACAAACACTCCAAAACTACCAAGTACGTCTTCTGCTACAAACGTTAAAATAAATGTACCTAAGTTTTGGTCTTCTGCTAACTCTCCTGGAAGTCCTACTTTGTTACCAATCCAAGCGAGTGCAACGTAAATGACTCCAAGTAAAACTGCTGCAAGCAGAGCTGATTTAATTGTCCCATTTAATAAGTCTTTCTTACTAGAAAATCCTAAACCGCGAATCGCATTAATAACGATTAAACTAAATACAATTGCTGCGATCGCATCCATTGTTAAATATCCTTCAGTAAATCCTACCGAGAAAGCTGACTTCTCTAAAAATGCACCAGATGTTTCGTTCGGTGTTAAACCTGAATAATTTAAAATTCCCATAATTATTAATAAAACAATCGTAATTAAAAGAATTGGTGTCAATGATTTACCAATTGTGTCTACTAAGTACCCAGGTTTTAAACAAATTAAGAAAACAATAAGGAAATATAATACCGTAAATATTAATAGACTTAACGTACTTGTATCTGATAAGTATGGCAGAATCGACATTTCATACGCTGTAGTAGCGGTTCTTGGAATTGCGAAGAACGGCCCGATTGTTAAAAATATCGCAACCATAAACGCGATTGAGAACCATTTACTCACATGATTAAGTGATTCATCATATCCACCTTTAGAAATTGCGCCTGCAATAACAGCGATTAACGGAAGACCTACTCCGGTGAGAACAAATCCAATTACTCCTGGCCAAAAATGCTCTCCACTTTCATGTCCGATTGACGGTGGAAATATTAAGTTACCAGCGCCAAAAAACATCGCAAATAACATAAATCCTACGACAAAAACATATTTTAATTTCATATTTTTACCTCCATAATTTTATACTCGGCATATCGCATAAAACACATAATACAGTAAATTAAGAGGAAAGTCTATATGTTTTTGGAATTATCAGAAAGTTTATTTTTAAAGAAAAGCGTGCATAAGTAGCACACTTTAAACTTCTTTAAAATATTCTTTAAAATACCCGCCAACTTTATTAGAATCATCGATTATAAACAGATATTCTTCTGTTTCATTTACGACTGGATAAGTTTTACCTATTGTCAGCATATCAGATACTTTAAACTTTTTCGCATTCGTATGAATAACTTCAACATCTTTAATGTGATTGTCATGCCAAATTTTATGTAACATTTTAACTCTCCTTAAAAATAAAGAGGTGCGTTTCTCGCACCTCTTATATTAACCTTCTAGTAGTAAGTCTTCAGGATTTTCAATTAATTCTTTAATTGTTTTTAAGAATCCAACAGACTCCGCACCGTCAATGATACGGTGGTCGTAACTTAAGGCAACATACATCATCGGACGGATTTCAACTTTACCATCTACTGCGACAGGACGTTGTTGAATTGTGTGCATACCTAAAATAGCAGCTTGTGTACCATTGATGATTGGTGTTGACATTAATGAACCAAATACTCCACCATTTGTGATTGTAAATGATCCGTTAGTCATTTCATCGAGTTTTAATTTCTTATCACGAGCACGTGTCGCAACATCAATGATGTCATCTTCAATTTCAGCGAAGTTTTTACGGTCACAGTCTCTAATTACTGGAACGAGTAGACCTTCGTCTGTTGATACAGCAATCGCAATATCATAAAACTGTTTGTAAACTAAGTCAGTGCCATCAATTTCAGCATTTACCGCTGGATATTTTTTAAGTGCAGCAACTGCAGCTTTAGTAAAGAATGACATGAAACCAAGTTTAGTTCCATTGTTTCTTTCCATAAACTGTTCTTTTTTACGTTTACGTAACTCCATAACATTCGTCATGTCGATTTCGTTAAACGTCGTTAACATCGCTGTAGATTGGGATACATCTAATAAGCGGTTTGCAATCGTTTGACGACGACGTGACATCGGTTCACGAACTACTGGTTTTTCATCTTTTGCTTGCTGTTTTGAAGATTCTTTAATAGATTCAGTTTTATCGTCTTTTTTAGCATTTTCTTGTTGTGGTGCATTTACGTGGTTATTTACGTCATGTGAACGTACTAGACCTCTTGGATCTGCAGCATTCACGTCGCTTAAGCTAATACCTTTTTCACGAGCTAACTTACGTGCTGAAGGTGTTGCAACGATATGAGAGTCGTCTTCTTTAACATCTGATTCTGATTTTTCTTCAGCTTTCTCTTCTTTCTTTTCAGCTTTAGGCGCTTCTTTAACTTCCTCTTTAGAATCATTGTCTGCTTTAGGTGCTGATCCACCTGCTGAAACGACCGCTATAGCTTGACCGACTTCAACTGTGTCCCCTTCTTCAGCTTTAACTTCAGAAATTACTCCGTCTTCTTCACTGACGACTTCAACGTTTACTTTGTCAGTTTCAAGCTCTAATACTGCTTCCCCTTTTTCAACACTGTCGCCTTCTTTTTTAAACCAAGTTGCAATCGTACCTTCGGTAATCGATTCTGCAAGCTCTGGAACGATAATTTCACTCATTACTTATCTTCTCCTCTTATTTCAATGCTTCTTTTAAAATCTTATCTTGAATTAATTTGTAAATACCTGCATTACCTTCGGCTGGAGATGCACTTTCGTTTCTTCCAACGTAGTTGAATTCAACTTTATCATCCAGTAATTCTCGTAAATTAGGTTCAACAAAGCGATATGAACCTTGGTTTTTAGGTTCTTCTTGAACGAATCTGACTTCTTTTAATTTAGGTAGTGAATCTAGAACTTCTTTAATCTCTTCTTTAGGGAATGGATATAGTTGTTCTAATTTAATTAATAATTTAGAATCGTCCTCTTCTTTTTTCAGGCTTTCTTCGAGTTCAACCGCAATTTTACCACTTGCAACTAATACAGTTTTAACTGCTTTAGGGTTTTCATTTTCATAGATGATTTCCTCGAATTTACCATTAATAAATTCACTTACTGGTTTAGATGCTGTTTGATTTCTTAGTAGACTCTTCGGTGAAGCGAGTATTAATGGACGTGTTAAATCAGTATTTAAGTTTTGTGCTTGTCTTCTTAATAAGTGGAAGTAGTTTGCACTAGATGATAGGTTCGCTACAGTCATGTTATTTTCAGCACATAATTGTAAGAAACGCTCAACTCTTGAACTTGAGTGTTCAGGACCTTGTCCTTCTTGTGCATGTGGAAGTAACATTGTTAAACCTGTCACTTCTCCCCATTTTGAATGTGCTGCTGAAATGAATGTGTCGATAATAGGTTGTGCCATGTTCACAAAGTCACCATACTGTGCTTCCCAAATCGTTAATACATCTTTATTCTGAACGTTATAGCCGTATTCATAAGCAAGTGCTGCTAATTCTGATAATGGTGAGTTGTGAATATCAAATGATGCTTTTGCGTCACTAATATTTTTTAAAGGTGTATATTCTTCTCCACTCAGAGGATCGTGTAGCACTGCGTTACGGTGAGCAAATGTTCCACGTTCAGCGTCTTCACCTGATAGACGAATAGGTGTACCATCTTGTAGAAGTGTCGCAAATGCTAATGCTTCTGCGTGACCCCAGTCAATTCCGACAGAATCGTCTTCAAATGGTAATTTTCTTCTTTCTAACACTTTAGATAGCTTTTTAAATACTTCAAATTCGCCGTTATAAGTGAGTAATTCATCATTAATTTTTTCGAGACGCTCTTTTGTAATATTTTCATCTACTTCATTTTTTTGTTTTTCAAATATGAAGTCAGGATGTTCGATTTCGCCACTTACAATCGTATCTTTTTTGTCGATTTTATCGTGTGCACTTCGAATTTCTTTTTCAACGTCATCGATAATTTTAGATTTTTCATCTTTAGAGATGACTGATTCTTCTACTAATTGATCACCATATAAGTGTTCAATTGTTGGATATTTTTTAATTTCATTGTAAAGCATTGGGTTCGTTGTCATTGGTTCATCCATTTCGTTGTGTCCCATACGACGGTAACCAATTAAGTCAATAACGATATCTCTGTTGAATTTTTGACGGTATGAAAATGCAAGTTCAATTGCTTTTAGTACATACTCTGGTTCGTCGTTATTAACGTGTAACACCGGAATATCGAATCCTTTTGCGATATCACTTGAGTATAGTGTTGAACGTCCGTCCCACTCTTCAGTTGTAAATCCAATACGGTTATTTGTAATAATATGGACAGATCCACCAACTGTGTAACCTCTTAAGTCACTCATGTTCATTGCTTCTGGGTTTACACCTTGAGCCGGGAACGCTGCGTCACCGTGAATAACAACTGCAAATGCATCGTTAGCATTTTGTTCACTAGAACCTTTAACATCGTTTTTCTCCTGAGCTGCACGTGTTTTACCTTGTACAACTGGTCCAACGATTTCAAGGTGTGATGGGTTATTAGCAAGTGTAACAGTTTGTTCAATGCCGTTATCTTTTCTTGTTTTAATTCCACCTAAGTGATACTTAACGTCACCCATCCATCCATTAGTAATTTCTAACGAACCATCTTCTGGTAAGAATTTCATAGCATCTGTTGACATAAACTCACTGAGCATCATTTCATAAGGCTTTTGTAAAACGTGAGTTAAGACGTTTAAACGTCCACGGTGTGCCATACCAATTTGTAGATGTTGTAACTTATCTTCTGACATCTTTTTGAGTAAGTGGTTTAGCATTGGAACTAATGAGTCTACACCTTCAATAGAGAATCTTTTAGCTCCTACGAAGTTCTTTTGTAGATACTTCTCGAAACCTTCTACTTTTGATAACGATTTAAAGAGTTCAATTTTCTCTTTATTATCGTAACTTGGTTGACCTTTCGTTTCAGCATATTCTTTAAACCATTCTCTTTCTTCCTCGTTATTAATGTGTGAGAATTCAAAAGATAATGGAGACGTATATGTCTCTTTTAAGTGGTTTAAAGCATCGAGCGCATTATCAAATGTGTCGACTAAATATGGACTAATCGTTTCAACATCGACATTTTTAACATCCTCTTCAGTAAAACCATAACTTTCAAAACTGAAGTCTGGTTTATTTTTAACTTCTGGAGGATATACAGGGTATACATCTGCAACTAAGTGCCCATAAGTTCGAATGTCCATTACCCATTTAATAATATTTTCTAATTTGCTGTTTGATCCACCTGTTTTTGGATAACTTATTTGACCTTCATTCTGTAAAATAGTTTCAAATAAGATTTGCATTTCTTCAGAAACACTGTCTGGGTCTTCTAGATACATATCAAAGTATTCTAAAACTAACCCTAGGTTTGTTCCGAAACTAACAGGCGCGTGATCATACGCCTTTTCTTTCATTTAAGACACCTCTTCTGTGTATTTATTGCTTGTGTATATTTTAACATTTATAGCATTGATTATAAAGAAATTAACACCCTTTTGAGTGTAATAAAACTATTTTAATGGAAATTCAATATGAATTGTCGTACCTTCGTTTATCTTACTTTCTAAATATACATTTCCGTCATTTGATTCTATAATTTTTTTCGCAATGGACAATCCAAGTCCATTTCCACCAAGTTCTCTACTTCTTGATTTATCCACACGATAAAAGCGATCAAACACTTTATTCACATCTTCTTTAGGTATTCCGACACCTTTATCACTAATTTCTATTTTTATTTTATTACTCATCAATTTAGATTTAATATGAATCGATTTATTAATATAATCATACTTTACTGCATTATCTAGAAATATGACTAAAATTTGTTCAAATTGATACTGACTAATCGGATAAAAAATTGCTTGATCTAAATCTAGTGTAAACGTATATGTTGGATGCAGTTGTTTCATTGCATTTACTCTACTAATAATCTCTTCGTTTAAATTAATTGGTTCAATTATATTTGTCTTTTCATTTTCATTTTTTGTTAACTCAAGTAACTCTTCTATAAGCTTTGTTATTCGTCCCATTTCGTCTATCGATATCTGAAGAGACTCTTCAAGGACAGCTTTATCATTTTTTCCCCATCGGTTAATTAAATTTAAATGGCCTTGAACGATTTGAAGCGGAGTACGCAGTTCGTGTGAAGCGTCTTCTACGAATTGTTTTTGCTGATTAAAAGACTCTTCGAGCGTATCCATCATATTATTAAAAGATAAAACCATATAATCGATTTCTTCAAGATTAGTTTTTAAATCAAGACGTTCTGAAAAACCATTATTTTCAACATATTGAAGCTGTCTAGTAAACCTATAAATCGGTCGTACCATTTGTCCAGCCATAAAGTAACTAATGACTAGAGTAATCGATATTGACATGAATCCAATAATAGTTGCGATGATAATAATCATTTGTAAAATTGTATAATATTCATTCATTGGATGAATGACCGCGATGTAGCCGTTCCAGTATTCTGAATCAATTTTTACAGTCTGTACGAGGTAATTCATATCTTCAAAATCTACAGAGTAAATATCTGGATGAATAATTTGTTCTCTCGGAATATTAAAAGACATATCTTTACTCGGCCAGCGATACACTTCCTCACCACTATTTGTATAGAGGACAAATTTTTGGTTGTCGTAGAGGTTAGAATAAATTTCACGTTCATTAATCGTATTAAAAGCGGTCGTTTCGTACATAGCTTTAAGTTCTACAGTACTTCTATCGAGCGCTCGGTACTGTAAATCTTTTAAATATAAACTTGTCGCATATATTAAAAACGCACTAAACATAATAAAAGAGCCGATAATAATTAAAATAGATAGACGCATCCAGCGACTTCTTAATGACGTTTTCATGATCTAATCACGTAACCAACACCTCTTACAGTTTCAATGATTTTTTCAAGTTTAAATGGTTTTAACTTATTTCTTAGATAGCGAATATAGACGTCAACGACGTTTGTTTCAACTTCGTTATCATACCCCCATATTTTATCTAAAATTATCTCTCTTCTTAATACGACATTTTCATTTTCTATAAGTAATTTAAGTAGTTCAAATTCAGTTTTTGTTAAATCAACTTCGGTATTCTCAATAATTACTTTATATGCAGATAAATCGACTGTAATACCATGAGTTTCTATCGTGTTTGATAAACTACTTGATGAATGTCTTCTAATAATTACTCTTAAGCGTGCGAGTAGTTCTTCAATTTCAAACGGCTTAACAATGTAATCATCTGCGCCGTAGTCTAATCCAATGACTTTATCATACGTTGCATCTTTAGCTGTAATCATAATAATTGGGGTTTCTTTTTCTCTTCTAATTTTTCTACACACTTCGAGACCATTTAACCCTGGAAGCATTAAATCAAGCAATATACAATCAAAATCTTCATCTAAAGCTTTTTCTAACCCGTTTAAGCCATCAGTCTTTACGGTGACATCATAGCCTTCATGTTTAAGTTCAAGTTCTAAAAACCGTGCTAAGTTCTGCTCGTCTTCAATAATTAATATGTTTGGCATTTCTCCACCTCAAAATAAACAATAGTTAAAATCATTATAAAAAATACGCCTATTAAAGTAAAAACTTTAATAGGCGTTTTGTTAATTCCCTGAAACTTTTCCTGGAGTATCGTTACTATAACTTTGTTGCTTAATTAATAAATTCTGTTTCACTTCAGGCCATTCATCGTCAATAATTGAGTAAACAACTAAATTACGTGGTATTCCATGAAGTGCGCGTTCTTTTCTTAGTACGCCCTCTTTGGTAAATCCTAATCGTTCAATCGCTTTATTCGATCTGACATTTCTTTCGTCTGCTCGAATTTGAACACGCATCATATGCATGATTTCAAAACAAAATTCTAAGAGTAAAAATTTTGAGTCGGAATTTACAAATGTACGCTGTGCACTTGTTCCAAACCATGTTGCACCAATTTCACAACTTTGTCTTTCATAATCAATATGTTGAATTCTTGTACTACCGAGTACCTCATCTGTTGATTTTAGGACGACGACAAAAGGGATTGCTTGCATTTTATTGCGTGAATCTATTGCGGTTGATACCCATTCAGTCATTTCATCTTCTGTGACGGCTTGAAATAACATATAAGTCCATATACTTTCATGATTTACTTTTTGAAGTTCTTTAGCGTGTGATAGTTGCATCGGTATCAACTTAATACGGTCATTTTCAAGCGTAATTGATTCATATAAATGAGTAATCAATAGATCCACCTTCTTTTTCGTTATTTTATATCATTAAACTTACCATGAAATAGCCAAGATACTAGTGCGACTGTTGCGCTACCAATTGCAATGCCTGCTAATACATCCGTTGGGAAATGTACTCCGAGGTAAACTCTTGACGAACAAATTAACAAGATGAAAACCGCACAAATTGCATATAGCACTGCTTTATGGTTTAAGTTTGTATGCTTAATTATAACCATTAAACTACCAAAAAAGATAGTAGAACCTAAACTATGTCCACTCGGAAAACTGAATCCGCTAATCTCAATAAGTCTTAAAAAAGCTGGACGTTCTCTGTCGAATGAATGTTTCAGTATCGGTATTAATATACTTGATGCAAGCATTGAAACGACCATAAATAATGCATGAATATTCATTCGATATAGGAGTAAAATTGCAATGACGATGAGTGATAGAATAATCATTGAAATCACTTCACCGAGTTGCGTGAATCCTAAAAATAGAGCCGTTGTTAAAAAACTTTCAGAAGCATATATAAATTCATAGACTTCTCGGTCGATAAATTTCCCAATACGTGACTCATGAAAAACAGCAATAACACCAAAAATAAGAGTAAATACAATGAATAATGATATTTTCTTTGAACGACTCATAACAATTACTCCTCTAATAGTTTTTCAGTTAAACGTTTTGCTGTTGTACCAGATTTAAATTGCTCCATTTGTTTAATGTATTCCGTTTTATTATTTGCGATTTTTTTAATAAAATCAATCATTTTTTTCGGAGTTAATTCTTCTTCTTCGATGACTTCTGCATATCCTTTACTTTTAAAATAATGTGCATTTTCTATTTGATCGCCTCGGCTTTGTGATAACGGTAAAGGAATTAAGAGCATCGGTTTTTTAAGCAGAAGTAACTCATAAATAGCATTTGATCCACTTCTAGAAATCACAACATCTGACATTTTAAAAAGATGTGGTAATTCATGTTGAACAAATTCATATTGTCTATAATTTTCTGATTGTAAATCATCTTTAATATTACCAGCACCTGTAATGTGAATGACTTGAAAGTCTTTTGTTAATTCATCGATATTTTCATGGACAATATCGTTAATAGATTTAGCACCTAAACTTCCACCGACAAACATAATAGTTTTTTTACTTGAGTCGAAACCAGTAATATCTTGTGCGATTGTTTCACTACCATGTAAAAGCTCTTCACGGATTACCGGACCTATATATTCAGCTTTATTCTTATCAACATAATTTAATGTTTTTTCGAATGTGACAAATATTTTTGTCGCAAATTTTCCTGCAATTTTATTGGCAAGACCTGGAGAAATATCTGATTCGTGGATGTAAACAGGGATATTTAAACTTTTTGCTGCTAAGACAACAGGTACAGAGACAAAACCACCTTTAGAAAACACAAGTCTTGGTTTTAATTTTCTTAGCATTCTTCTCGCGTCAAATATACCTTTAGTCACTTTAAAGATATCTTTAAAGTTTTCAAATGAAATATATCGTCGTAATTTACCACTTGATATACTGTGATATTCAATTCCAGAACTTTCTATAATTTCTTTTTCAATCCCAGTTTTAGATCCAATATAATACGGCTTAATGTCTTCATTGAGTAATTCAGGGATAAGTAATTTGTTTAACATGACGTGTCCGACTGTTCCACCACCAGTCAGTACGACGACATCATTTTTTTCTTTCATATGTATCCTCTTTTCTAATCACAATGTTAAACACCATGCATAATGCACGGTGTTTAACTGAATTATTCTTCTCCGTCTTCATCTAATTCTCTTTTACGAGATTCATCGACAGGAATATATTTAGAGTTTTCATTCATTTCTTTTGTAATTTCTTCTTTAGATTTTTTACCTTCTATATAGTCGAGTAAATATTCTAATTGAACATCGTTTTCTTTTATATGTTCACGAATGTCTTTCATTAACTGTTCTGTCGTATCACCTGTGACAATTCCGTTAGACTCTAAATCTTTATCATTTTGATACTGTTGAACAACATCAGTTAAATTACTATCAAAATTATTGTCAATTGTATCTACATCATATCCGAGTGCATCTAACATAACTTTAATAGAGATTATGTCATCATTACTTTGTGATTCGATATAAGCATCTTCACTATCTAAAAATTTCACTCTATAAAAATCTGGAGTGTTAATGACGAAATCTGGTTCAAGACCTTTTTCATGAATCCACTCACCATTTGGTGTTAACCATTTCGTATTTGTATATTTTACGAGTGAATTATCTTTAAATTCACTTGAACGCTGGACGATACCTTTACCAAATGATTTTGTACCGATGATTTCCGCATCAGTTAAATCTCTCATTGCACCAGCAAATACTTCACTTGCACTCGCAGAACCTTCGTTTAGAAGAATATAGATATTGTCAAAATCATCTTCTCTAATGATTTGATCATTTTCAGCGATCACTTTTTCACGGTCACCAAACTTGTTTTCTAAGTAAAGAACTAACTTACCTTTATTGACAAAGAAGTTAATCATATCGACAGCTTCATTTAAGAGGCCTCCTGGATTTGAGCGGAAGTCTAAAATAATATCTTCTACTTCTTTATCTTTTGCTTCTTCTAAAGCATTTTTAAGTTCATTTGCGGTTTCTTGTTGGAACCTATTCACACTAATATGTGCGACGTTATCTTTAATTTCTGAAGTGACACTATCAACATGAATTTTGTCACGAGTAATCGTCACGTTAAACGGCTTATCAGACCCACGCTGAATTGTTAACGTCACATCAGTTCCTTTTTCACCACGAATTCTTTTTACAGCATCTTGCGTTGTAAAATCTTGAGTTGATTCTTCATCGATTTTAATAATTTTATCTCCAGATTGTAGTCCAGCATCTTCTGCTGGAGAACCTTTCATTGGACTTGAGATGATAATCGATCGATCATCTTGCATGAGTTCTGCGCCGATACCATGGAAGTCTCCAGTAATCGACTCTTCAAACTCTTCGGTTTGTTCTGGTAGCATATATTCGCTATATGGGTCGTTCAAACCTTCGACCATTCCTTTAATAGATGATTCGATTAATTCGTCTTTATCGACATCTGTGTAATATTCTTTAGATAACGTATCATATACGTTATATAGTTTTGCAAATTCTTGACGTGTATCAGTACCAACGTTTACAGCACGCTCAGTATTGCCGTTTAGACTTAAAGCAGTAATAATTGTCGTAATGAAAATTGTCGTTAGTAAAATAATAATAAACCAAAATATATTTAAATTTATCTTTAAACGACTATTCTTTGGATCTTCGTTATTCACAACTTCACCTATTTTCTAATTAAAAATTACTCAGCAAAAGGTAATGCTGCGTCTAATGCTATTTCAATCATTTCGTTAAATGATGTTTGTCTTTCCATTGCTGAAGTTTCTTCTCCAGTTAAGACGTGATCAGATACTGTTAAAATACTTAATGCTTTAGCGTCATATTTTTTAGCAATTGTAAATAAAGCACTTGATTCCATCTCTAGAGCAAGCACACCGTACTCAGCGAGTTGTTCGATGTTACCTTTTTCATCGTAGAATGAATCTGCAGTAAATACGTTACCAACTACTGCGCGTGCACCACGTTTTGTCGCTTCGTTATATGCTGAAGACAGTAATTCAAAGTCAGAAGTTGGTGCATAGCTAATGCCGTCAAATAATTTTACATTTTGACTAGAATCTGTTGATGCACTTTGTGCGATAATTAAATCACGTACTTTAATATCTTTTTTAATTGCTCCGCAAGTTCCAACACGAATTAAGTTTTTCACACCATAATCACGCATTAATTCATGTACATAAATAGAAATTGATGGAACTCCCATACCTGTTCCCATTACAGAGATTCTTTTTCCTTTGTATGTTCCAGTAAATCCAAACATATTTCTTACTTCGTTAAACTGAGTCACATCTTCTAAAAAAGTCTCTGCAATATATTTTGCACGTAACGGGTCTCCTGGTAATAAAATCGTTTCTGCAATCGCACCTTGTTCTGCTCCAATATGAATACTCATTATTTTCCTCCTAATAATTTAACCAGTTTTTATATTCTTCAAATAGCGTATCATATGTATCCAGAGAAACACCGTCATAAGGTGTTTTCTCTAGATAATCTGATATTTCATCATAATCTGTTGAAAATATTGGAAATTGTGGATCATTTACAGCTTGAATTGAAAATAATCCGTTGTCACTCTTTTCTCCAGTTTTCGTTTTTAAAAATTGATAAAATGAATAACTTTTCATAAAATCACTCAAATAATGTTAAGTACTTTTCGTATTCTGTACCTTCTAAATCTTCTTTAGGAATAAAATTAAGTGCAGCTGAATTAATACAGTATCTCATTCCACCGGCTTCGACTGGTCCGTCATTAAATACGTGTCCTAAATGTGAATCCGAACTGTCACTACGAACTTCAATTCTGCGCATGCCAAATGAATCATCAAAGTGTTCAGACACTGACTCGTCGATCGTTCTAGTAAAAGATGGCCAACCGCATCCAGCATCATATTTATCAGTCGAGCTAAATAGTGCTTGACCAGATAATTTATCGACATAAATTCCTACTTCATTATGTTGATCATATTCATTTTGAAATGGAGGTTCTGTGCCATTTTCTTTCATAACATGATATTCCATTTCATTAAGTTCTGAAACATTTCTATTCATTAATTTTCACTCCAATGTTCTTCAATGAATCCTTTACGACCAGATCCTTTATAAAATGCATTATAATGTGCGCTATTTTTCTTATAAAAATCTTGGTGATAATCTTCAGCTTCATAGAAGTTTTTAAAAGGTAATACAGGTGTGATTACTGGATCTTTAAATACTTTTTTGTCATTTAATTCTTTAATATATTCTTCTGCAGCTTCTTTTTGTTCATTATCATGGTAAAAAACTGCAGGCATATACATTGATCCTCTATCACCAAATTGACCGTCGTTATCAGTTGGGTCAAATGTTTTGAAGAAAACTTCTAAAATTTCGTTATAAGAAATAACTTCTGGATTAAAATCAATTTGAACGGCTTCAGTGTGTCCTGTTGTACCTGATCCAACTTCTTCATAAGTCGGATTTTCTTTATGTCCATTTGAGTATCCACTAATGACACTATTCACACCGTCATATTGGTCAAATGGTTTAACGAGGCACCAAAAACATCCGCCTGCTAAAGTTGCTTTTGCCATCTATTGCACTCCCTTAGAGTACCCCATCGACTGAGAAGTACCATTTATCATTTTTATAATCAATTTCATCGATTGTAACGTCGTATTCGAGCTGATCTTTAAATACTTTTGAGTCGATAATAATTTCAGCTGAATCATCGCTAAACGTCATTCCTTCACCAAGCTCTACATGATCTTTAAGTGTATCGTAGAGCATGTCCATACTAATTGATAATGAAGCAACGTCTATATCTTTTAATTGTAGAATAATTTTATCGTCTTTTACAAGTGGTTCTATTGAGATTTTTACAGGGATATCTAGTTTTAGTACCTGGTATCCTGTTTCTATAGTGATACCGTCCTCATTAATATTGACGTACATGTTATCGTCAATTTCTTCGTTAATCGCGTGTTCTATCGTCTCATTATTCGCAACGACTTGAACTGGTGACGTGTGAGTTTGGTTTGATTTTTCAGTAAAATTATCATAACTCGGTGCTGTTAAAATTTTATAGCCAATAGTTAATATTATGATTAAATTTATTGAGAGTAATACTAAAAACAGTATTTTCCATATATTACGATTCATAACGATCTTCTTTTCTTATGATGTGTAAATATGAATATGGATAGTTAACATCCTCAGACACATCAAAGTCTTCTTTAGATATGATTTCAAAGTCGTTTTTATTATATTCAGGGAAGAATGTGTCACCAATAAAATCTTCATATATTTCAGTAATATACATTTCATCGACCTCGTCAATCATTGCGTGGTACAACTTACTTCCACCAAATATAAACACTTTACCTTCTAAGTCTTTAATTTCTTCGAGGCTTCTAATAATTTCTATTCCATCGTCCTCAATATTTTGAGAAGTTAAAACAACATTTTTTCTATTTGGTAGTGGTTTACCAAGTGATTCATAAGTTGAACGGCCCATGACGATAGTATGGCCTGTCGTAATTTCTTTAACACGTTTTAAATCGTGTGGGAGTTTCCAGGGCATATCACCTTTAAACCCAATCACGTTTTGATTCGCGTATGCTACGATTAAAGATAACATAATTTTTCTCCTTTACACTGCGATTGGTGCTTTAATACTTTTATGACTTTTATAATCTACAAGTTCTAAATCTTCATATTCAAGATCAAACATTGATTTATCTGTATTAACTTTAACTGTTGGTGCTTTAAAACCGTCACGTGAAAGCTGTGTTTCAACCGCATCAATATGGTTTTTATAAATGTGAACGTCACCAAACGTATGCACGAATTCTCCCACTTCTAAACCAGTTTCTCTTGCGACAAGTATTAATAGTAAACTATATGATGCAATATTAAATGGAACACCTAAAAATACATCAGCACTACGTTGGTAAAGTTGTAAACTTAGTTTTCCATCATTTACGTAAAACTGGAATAATGTATGACAAGGTGGTAATGCCATCGTTTCAATTTCAGCTGGGTTCCATGCTGAAATGATATGACGTCTAGAGTATGGATTATTCTTAATCGAATCAATTAAATTTTTTAATTGATCGATAGATTCACCATTTGGTCCTACCCAGTCTCTCCACTGTTTTCCGTATACGTTCCCAAGTTCCCCATATTTTTTAGCAAATGTGTCGTCAGTTAAAATTCTTTTTTTATATTTTTCCATTTCTTCTTTATACACTTCATTAAACGCTTCATCTTTGAGTGCGCGACGACCAAAATCTGTCATATCTGGACCTTTGTAATCCTCAGACTCAACATAACGTTTAAACGCCCATTCATTCCAAATATTATTGTTGTACTGAAGCAAATATTTGATATTTGTATCGCCTCTCATAAACCAGATGAGTTCAGTGGCGATAAGTTTAAATGATGTACGTTTTGTCGTAAGAAGCGGGAAACCTTTACTTAAATCAAAACGCATTTGGTATCCAAATGTAGAAATTGTTCCAGTACCTGTACGGTCATCTTTTTCAATACCCGTGTCTAAAACATGCGTTAACAGGTTATGATAAGCTTCGTCAAAACTATTCATAAAAATCCACCTTTCTTTTATCTTGTATATTTAATATAATGTAAGTAATCATAAATACTTCCAAAGAAGGAGTGGTCTCAATGGAAGCAGTAATGTTTACTGGATTAGTATTACTCTCACTTTACATGATTTCGATGTGCATTTACGAATAATACTAATTAATAGACTAAAAAGGAAAGCGAAACGCTTTCCTTTTTTTATTGACAATGTTCGTCAAACACATCTTTTAAGTCCATCATAATATCTTCGACTTCTCTACCTTCAATAAATTCTCTCGGTAAGAAATATTTTAAGTCTTTTCCTTCAAAAAGAGCCATTGACGGGCTAGAAGGCGCTTGACCGATATATTCTCTCATTGTTTCTGTTGCTTCTTTGTCTTGCCCAGCAAAAACAGTGACTAAGTGATCAGGTTTATTTGGATTTTGTAATGCAACTGTACGAGCTGCTGGTCTTGCGAGTCCTGCCGCACAACCACACATACTATTGATCACAACAAAAGTTGTTTCATTGCTGTCTAAATCATTCATGAAAGTATCGACTGCATCAGTAGTTGTTAGTTCTTCAAAATTATATTTAGTTAAGTCTCTTCTATATGCTTCTACAAGCTCATTCATATAATCTTCGTATGCGTTCATGACTTATCCCTCATTTCCATTTGTTTCCAAACACTTCCAAGTGCTTCTTCTCCGTCTTCAATTCGAGAAATTGCGAGTTCTTTTTGGAGTTTACATTCATAAGATGAATCTTCTCTATATTTATACAAGCACGGTAGACTCGATTCGTCTCCAACTTCATATATATACATTGCCGCACGCCAACGAACAATCGGACTTTTATCGTTAAGTAATGGATAGATATCTTTTAAGCCAGATTTAAAGCCGAGATCGCTATAAGCGTCTCCTGCAGTTCTTCTTACAGTTACAGATTTGTCTTGTAAAGCATCTTTTAAATAATTTAATGTTTCTTCTTTTTCAATCATTGCGAGTAGTGACACTGCCATTCTACGAATTTGAACTTTTTCGTCAGTTAACGCGTACGATAAAAATTCGTAATCAGATATATCTGGTGTGTCAAAGTGATTTAAGTAATAGAGACGCTTTTTCCAGTCGGATTCATTTTTAAATGTATCTAAATCAACTTTGAAATATTGCTTCGGTTCAGGCTGTTTGTTTTCTTTTGCAGCTTGAATGAGTTCTTCTAAACGAGATTCAGTATATATTGCTTCAAGTTCTTCAGTAACTTCGTTTAAAACGTCTTGAAGTTCACCATAATAAAATCCAAGCGCATCCCATTTTCTACTAAAAATAATGTTATCGGTCGGTAATGTCGCTTTTTCTACTGCTTGTACAAATCTTTCACTTAACTCTTCTCTAGCTTGTCCATCATTTAACTTAATTTGGTAAGGGATTTCTTTAAATTTAAGTAACTCTACTTTTACTTCACCGAAATGTTCGTCGACGTGCGGTACTACTTTTTTGTATCGCCGTCTTCAAACGTTGCTTCGATTTTAGGAATGATAGCCTCCCAATCCGCACGAGGATCTTTATCGATAGAAATGAAGTCTAGTGCATAAAATACACTTGTCACTTCTTCAATTTCAAGTACACGATTGATGAATTCAGGATTATCATCGCTAACTTCAGTATGTGTTGAAGATTTCATATCTTCTTTATGTTCATCTAAAACAACTTTCATTGTATTTGGGTTTGGTGTAGGTTCGATCTTTAAAATGTTCATTTGTATTCTCCTTATAAATTATTTCCATATATTTTTATTTTAAGTCCTACAGAACATTCATTGATACAAAAATGATGTGCGTAGGATTTATTATATAATTTTCTGTTTACTTTTTTTAACTTACAGTTTTTGCAATAGTTATCTTCTAACTCACGAATTTTCTCAAGTTCATGAAGATTCATAATATGCACTAATCCTTTACTTATTTAAATGTTTGTACAGTCCATTTTTTGCAAGAGTATCTGCATGTTTGTTATTTTTTCTCATTACAAAAGAAGTAAATAATAGATTAAACGAAGCTTCATTTTTCATATATTCATCTAAATACTTTTTGAAACGCTTATTTTTTACAAATCTTTTTTCTATTGAATCAACAACTATTTGGGAATCAGTGTAAATAATTGCCTCAGTTATATTATATTCGATACATCTCTCAATTGCATATACTAAAGTTGCCCATTCTGCTTCATTATTATCTATTCCTTCAAAGAGTGTTGTGAACTCATAAACTTCATCGTCATTTTTTATTACAACAGCGCCAACTGAAACATGTGGATGTTGTCTAGTCGCTGCATCAATATATATTGTAGCCATTATAAATCCAAACTTTCAACATAACGTTTTGATATCGTAAGATCATAATTTTTTAAGACATCTAATTGACGTTCGATATCATAACTAAAATCTGAGAATTCGATAATATCATTTACGTTTACTGGTACATCTGTAATAATTTCAGCAAGTCGGCGACTTAATATTAAATGATCATAGTCTTTTAATATGTTTTCACGTTGGCGAGTTGTAAGTGAATCCAAGTTATTTAATATGTTGTCGAGTGTGTCATGTTTTTGTATAAGCTTTAACGCTGTTTTCTCACCAATTCCACTAACACCAAAATAACCATCCCCACTATCACCCATCAGTGCTTTGACATCGATAAATTGCTCCGGTGTAATTGAATATTCATTTTTAAACCGTTCGTAGTCATATATGTCGTATTCAGTAAACCCTTTTTTTGTTAACCATAATTCATTATATGAGTTGATAACTTGCAGTAAGTCTTTATCACCAGAGATGATAATTGTTTGACTGTATTTTTTTGCGATTGTACCAATTATGTCATCAGCTTCATAACCTGTAATTCCAATTTGATAAAATCCAAGGTCATTTAGAACGTCTTTTACTAAATCAAATTGAGGGATGAGTTCTTCTGGGGGAGGTGGTCGATTCGATTTATAGTCACCATACCACTCTGTACGGACCGTTTTACTCCCCATATCCCATGCAATGATAATTTTTTCAGGGTGTATAATTTCAATAGCCTTATATATATGACGAATGGTACCTTGTACACCGTTTGTTGGTTGGTCATACTTGTTGTAAAAAAATTGTTTACTAAAACTCGTTGCAAAAAAGTGACGAAATAGTAGCGCCATTCCGTCGATAACTAATAATTTACTCAATGTCTGATACACGTTCCTTTAAAGTCGTTTCATTACTCACAATATCTTTACCTTCACGTACCCATTCAGAAAAACTACCGCCATATAATTTAACAGGCACACCGTGATAATCTAAAAACGTAAACATCGGTGTTGCACTCATCCCTGAACCACAAGATACTGTGACCTTATCGAACTTTTTAATGTCTTCAAGTTCGTCTTGTAAAACGTCGAGTGACATATTCCCGTCTTTAAACAACTCTCTGTTTTCAATATTAATTGCTGTAGGAATATGGCCGCTTTTACTATCCATATTATCTCCTTCACCGAGGTATCTAGATCTTGCACGAACATCTATTAGTAAGTGAGTATTGTCGTTAAGGTTTTCTTCGACTTCTTCAAGAGTGGTGTAAAGATTACTGTCAGGTAGTTCATCAATATTTTCAAACTCTCTCGGTAGTTCTACAGTTACGTCTTCGACTTTTTTAGCAACCTTTTTTAAAACATCTAAACTTCCAATATAAATATCTACGTCATAGCCATATAATTTAAATACGACGTATAGACGTGTATGAAAGAAGCTTTTATCATCTGAGAATAATACGATATCTTTCCCTGTTGATTTAAGCGAATCGTATAGCCCCTTAACAACACCTTTAGTTGGAACTGGACTACGACCATTATTATGTCCACCCTCTTCTACGATAAATGGGTGTTCTGGTATATGAATCGTATGTTTTATCGGATTATTTCGAAGAAGTTCATTTGTTTTTTCTTCATTTCCCATGACGTTTCTCGTATCAACAAGTAATAATGTAGACGGATCTAACTCTAGTAATTCTTTTTCATTAATAATTGACATTACCTTCACCTACACTCTGTTTTATTTTATTTAACAATTCAACACTTTCGTTATATTTCGCTTCACTAGGTGTTTTAACTTCTTTATGAAGTAATTCGAGCACTCGAGTTTTATCTTCTTTTAATGAAGCATCGACTGAGTCAAAGTATACTTTGATATTTTCATTTACATGTCGCTTTAAATCATCCAATTGTAGTGACTCTACAATCTCTTTAGACAATTTTAAAATGTTATCTCTAAGCTGTTTGTGAGTTTTCGTCTTTTTCTCGAGTTGTTTTACTTTTTCTTTTATGAATAACTTGTCAATGGAAACTGTAATTTGACTATGATTTGTTTTAGGATAAGTAATGGTATCAACAACATTACTTTCTCTTAGTTTAACATTAAAGTCATTAAGCTGTTGAATTAACAGCTGATCAACAAATCTAAATATATTATTTAATATTGTATTACTTTCAATCGTTAAATACTGAGAAATATCACTGCTTAATTCTTCTGATCGTGTACTTAACGCTTTTTTACTCGTATCATTTATTGAAACTTTTGTAGATAAATAATCGTACAGTTTAAGTTCGAGTTGTTTTGGCATAAATGTGAATAAGTTTTCCATCTCACTTGTTGTTTCATTTTTAATATTATACGCTGTAAAGCTTTCAATTAATTGAGATGTTTTTTCACGATTTTTAATGAGTGTATGAATGTAATTCTCACCTTCGTTAAACTGTTTAATGTTTGATTTCAACAATTCAACAAATTGTTTGATGTTTTCATCGATACTTTTAACAAGCAGTGCTTTTGATGTATTCTCAGCATTTTCTAAAAATTGTGCTTTTACAGATTCAAATGATGCATCATCATGATTTAATGCATATTTACTTGATACGCCGTAAATATCGTGCTGAATTTTAAGCTGGTTTAACGACTGATGCATATACTCTTTGACGTCTTCTATTTCTGTCGTATCTTTAGCAAGATCAACTGCGTTAATAATGATGGTTAATGGAAATTCCTTACCTTTAATTGATTGAATGTACTTTAGGAATTGTGCATCTGACTCTGTGAACACATGGTTAAAGTATGAAACATATATAATTAAATCACTATTAGCGATAATATGGTATGTTTCTTGAGTATGACGGTCGTTCATTGAGTTAATACCTGGTGAATCAACGATTGTAAAGTTTTCTAGAAGCGGTGCATCATCACCGATATACGCTTTTTCTATAAATATTGCGTGACTATCTTCACTTGTTTTAAAATCGATGTCTTTTTTCGTTGATTCAATAGTTTGACCAAGCAACGGTCGGTATAGTTCAAAATTTTCATTCAATCCATTTTTAAGTGGAATATATAATTTAGAAACTTCTTTTTTATTTAGCTCATTGACTTGTTTATCTAAAGATATTCCTGTTTTACCAGTGACAGCTTCGAGCATTTTAATTAGAGATTCTTCTGATTTGTATTCAATATAGCTTTTTTCATTATTACTAATTTCTGTAATTGAAGCGGTTGTAGGATTCGGACTTGTTGTCAATAATTTTTCTTTTAATAACGCATTTATAAACGTACTTTTACCGGCACTAAAACCACCAAACACACTAATATTCGCTTCGTCATTATCTAATCGAGATAATTTACTCTGTAGTAAATTGTAAACATCTTTATAGTTTTCTGAAGTTGAAACTAAATCAGTAACTTCTTTATATAACTCTATATTTAAAGATTCTGATTTATAGTCATAGCTCGCGATATCTACTTTCTCTTCAGTGAGGTCTTTAATCTGATCTAAAGAGACTTCAATATTTTTGTTTAATACTTTTAAATCTTCATCAACATGAGTATATAAGTTTTGATAACTACCAGATAAAAATACTTCTTTTAACTCTTGAATGTCTAACGCTTTTTTATATCGTGCTAATTCTTCATTTACGTTACTAGCAGTTTCAACATTTTGATGGCTAACATTTAAGGAATCAATAAATGTGCTGAGTTGTTCTCTCACTTCTCTAGAAATCGTTTGTTTTAAGTGATCTAAATAAACGTGTAAAAATTTCTCATTACTCTCAGTAATGTCATAATCGATGAGTAATGAATTATGATACTCATATTTGAAATAGTCGCTCGTTGAAATTTTCAAATCAAAGAATAAGTCATTTATTTGAGTGTTAATTTGGCGATCAATGACGTCTTGCATAAATTTATGGACATTTGACAATTGTTCTTTTTTCATTGCATCTAACTTTTTCTTTTTACCAAAAAATCCTTTAATTGTCACTTCACCAGTACACATTTTAAAATATTCACGAATACTGTCTTTAACGTCATGTGGAAAGAGATAGCTATTATCTACAACTGATTTTGCATTGTTGTCTAAGTAATTTTTCAATTTATTTTTATCTTGTTTAATTTCTGAAGCATCTTGAGTATCTTTTTCTTCTTCTAAGTAAGATATATGTGCCTTTAAGTCTGAAATAGTTTTCTCTTCAACCTGTAAATTGCTTAACGTGTCATTTAAATAATCCACATGTTTAGATTCAATATTTTTAATAATACGGTCGTGATAACGCGCTTTAAATTCTTTTCTTGATTGGTCAAGTTCTTTTAAAAATGTTTCTAATTCATTATTTTGTCTGTATGGTGTGTCATATATAGATGTTGTAAAAATATGTTCTGGTGTGATTCCATGGTTTTCTAGTGTCGTATTCAAACGATGGATAAATGTCTCGTAGGATAATTCATTATCATCGTGTTTATCGATTTGGTTAACGATTAAAGAAAACGGAATATTATAAGATGCAATCTCACTTAAAAAGGATAAGTTCGATTCACTTTCAACATGATTATATTCAACTGTAAAAAAGACGTAGTCAGAGTTTAGTAAAAACTTATTTGTGCTTTCCTCGTGCGCAGATGTTTTTGAGTCGACACCTGGTGTATCTTGGAATACGAAAGTGTCGTCATACTTTTTACTTTCATGCATAATCTTTACATACTCAATTGCAACGTCTTTTTTATTAATATCTTTAACTTCACTTAAATTATTTAACTTAACAAAATGGTTCTTATCAATGTAAACGCGCGCGAGTGTGTCGTTATTAACTTCGATTTGGACAGTTTTACTTGTCGTTGGAATTGGTGAAGATGGTAGGACATCTTCTTCTAATAAATAGTTAATTAAACTCGATTTACCAGCAGAAAAATGTCCGATAAACGAAACAACAAATAAGTCGTCATACACTTTTTTAATCGTGTAGTCGATTTCAGACATAAGCTGTTTGTTGTTGGATTTGCTTATTTCTTTACGAATCTTATATAAGATATTTAAAGTATCATCGTTTACCATTACTTCTTACCCCAGTACTGATAATAAGTTGTTTCAATATATCCGTTAAATAATTTTCTTCTATGTGTCGCACGCTTCCCAATAATAATTTCAAATTCTTTATTTGACGTCATTAAATAAACGTTTAACGTATCGTTTTGTTCCATTAATTGTCCGATTTTACGGTACATATCCTCCACTGCTTTTGCTTCACCAATACGCTCACCATATGGAGGGTTTGTAACGATTTGAGTATGATCTTTAATATCATTTAAATCGTGGACATCTTGAACTGTAAATTTAATTTCTTCTAGCAAACCAACTTCTTCAGCATTTTCCTTTGCAACCTCAATCATTTTGTTGTCGATATCACTTGCATATATTTCAACGTCTTTATCGTATAATGCTTCTTCTTCATATTTATTTCTTAAATTTGTCCACATATCTTCTGGAATAATATCCCATTTCTCAGCATCAAATGTGCGATTTGACCCTGGAGCTATATTTTTAGCAATCATCGCAGCTTCAATCGCGATTGTTCCAGATCCACAAAACGGATCAACTAAAGGATTATCTCCTGTATAGTTTGCGAGTTGTAACATCGCAGCAGCGAGTGTTTCTTTGATTGGTGCTTCACCTTGAGCTACTCTATACCCGCGTTTATGTAATGCATCTCCTGACGTATCAATTGTAAGTATTGCTCGGTCTTTTAAAATATTAATATCTACTTTATAACGTGCACCAGTTTCAGGAAGTTTACCATCAAGCTTAAATGCTTCTTTTAAGTGTTCAACAATGGCCTTTTTTGTAATTCTCTGTACATCTGGTACGGAATATAGTGTAGATTTATGAGACTTACCTGTGACAGGAAAATTTGCATCTGGACCTAAAATTTCTGACCATGGGAGTTCTTTAACAGCTTCAAATAAACCATCGAAAGTCGTTACATTAAAATCTCCAATAATAATACGAATACGTTCAGCTGTACGTAGTTTTAAGTTCGTTTCAACAATTGTTTTTTCATCACCAGTAAAGAAAACACGTCCATTTTCAAGCGTTGTGTTGTAACCTAAAGACTCTATTTCATTTGCCACCACACGCTCAAGACCCATTGGTGTATTTGCTAAAAAATTAAATTTCATAATAAGCATCCTTTTATATTTAATTAATATATATTGATTTAAAAAAAGACTCTCCATAACGGAGAGTCACCTAGCCCGGCTTCTCTATAAGCCATGTTCTGTACTAATGTGTTAAAACGTGCACTAGATTACACTCACACAATAGTGATAATCATCTGTCTATATTACTTTTGTAATATCTCTTTCTTCTGTTGAATTCCAGAGAAAAAGTGCTCCTACCTAATTTGGATTGCTCACTCGAGGGGTTTACCCGTTCCACTTTTTATGTTTCCATAAAAAATCGTCACTGTGGCACTTTCAAGTTTGTTTTCATATCAAAATGACTTAGAAAACTAAACTGCCGTTAGCATATTGCTACCTTGACTTATTGTTTCGTCAAGCACGAACACTACAGTCATCTCAGACTGTGTGAGCATGGACTTTCCTCTAAGTTACCTTAGCGATTATCCGATCCACCGGGAATTATTTAGTATGACCAAATACTTTTTTCTCTAAATTAGAAAGACGTTTTAAAATATCGATATGTTGATTCTGACTGTCAGACACATCACTACGAGAACGTGTTGCCACTCGGATTCTTAACTCTTCGACTTCTTTTTTTAAACGTTTGTTTTCTTCTTCAAGCTTTTGTAAGTTTTTGTTCATATCTGCCATACGCTGATAGTCAGCAATGACATCATCTAAAAAAGTGTCAACTTCAATTGGTTGATAACCTCTGATTGTTTTTTCAAACTCTTTCTCAAAAATATCTTTAGCAGACAAGTTAAGAGAATATTCGCTCATTTCTTTCACCTCTTAGTTGTCATATTGATAACTAATAAAATCATTTAAATCGTCAAATTGAATTCTTTCAATATTATAATCAGAATTGCTACTCTTTTCAAGTAAATGACGATATATATACTTTAAGTTCGATTCGGATTCTTCGTCGTAAAATATTAAAGCATGTGAACTGTTATCAGTTAAAAAGTGATTAATTTCTTTAAACATACTCGGATTTTCATAAGGACGTTTAAAAATGTAAGATGAAAATTCTGCCTCATTTTCAATTTCTTGTAAGATGAGTTTATCTTCATCTTTAAATCGCTCATCATAGTTATAAAAAGGCTTCAAGACAATATAGTTAAAATCGTAAATTTCTTTTAAGTCTTTTAATACCTCACCTGCATACATATCTATGCCAGGATAATTTTGGACGATAAACCATTCTGCCCCGTTTTCTATATATTCGATGATTTTCATTTTTAAAAATAATTTTAAAACAGTCACTTCTTCTTGTTTATGGTTAAATATACCGAGTTCATAATTTCTATATCCTATAATTAAAACTCTCATATTAACTCCTTATTTATAATATAATTAAACCACATTGAAATGAATTTAAATTTTTCATTGAATAGACGTGTTTTAAATTCTTTTTTATGACAAGCCATTGCAAGTTCTGTTATTTGTTGAGATAGTTTCACTTTTGTGTCACTGTTATAATATTTGTCTGAGGAAATAGATTCTATAGAAGCTGCGATTTTATCGGCATAATTCAAAAAAGGTTGAATTTCATTTTCAAAACTGTAATTGTAACCATTTTTTGCCGTTTCATATTTATGTTTCACTTCTTTAAGATACATCTTTAAATCACTACTTTTAAGATCGCTATTCAATAGACTCATCCTTTTAAAAGATAGATTTATATGCATATACTATTGTATAATAATTTAACATGAATGAATATACTCAAGGAATGATTAATTTGAAGTATCCTGCTGGTATTCAAAAAAGTAATGTCACTAGTAATCATAGGAAGAAAAAAGTACAATATGGCCATCGTGGGATGACGCTTGAAAAGGATATTGATACGACAAATAAGTATTATTTAAATACAGATCGTGCGATTATCCATAAAAAACCAACACCTATTACTGTTGTGAATGTAGATTATCCATCGAGAAAAAAGGCTAAAATAACAGAAGCTTATTATAAAACACCTTCAACAAGTGACTATAACGGTATTTATAGAGGGAGATATATCGACTTCGAAGTGAAAGAAACGAGAAATCCTACAAGGTTTCCTTTCATCAACATACATGAGCACCAGGTTGAGCATATGAGAGAATGTCACAAGCAAGGTGGCATTGTTTTTATTATAATGAGATTTCACGTACACGATGAAGTATTTTTATATCCGATTGAACGGTTTTTAGTCCACTGGGATAATTTTAAAAATAAAGATGGAAGAAAATCGATTCGATATGACGATGTAAAAAAAGAAAGCTATCAAATCCCCGAAAAATACAACCCGAGATTTGATTATTTAAAAACTGTAGATGAAATTTATTTTGGAGAGAGGTAAGAAGATGAATAATCCTTTATCGAGAAATAAAAGGAATAATAAATCTAAAAAAACGTTATGGAAACGTCTCGCGCTATTATTTATATTAGCGTGTGTTTCGGTATTTGTGCTTGGAATTGTTGTATTTGCATATTTCGCTTCAACTGCTCCAGCATTTAGTATTGAAAAATTAAAAGATCCAATTCCTTCTCGAGTTTTCGATAAAAATGACGAGCTTGTTACGACAATTTATCAAGGCATTGAACGAGAATATATTGATATTGATGACACACCTGAACATATGACCGATGCTGTACTTGCTGTAGAAGATAATAGATTCTATGAGCATGGTGCCATTGACTTTAAACGTCTCGGAGGTGCAGTAGTTAAAAATATTACAGGTGGCTTTGGATCTCAAGGTGCTTCAACAATTACTCAGCAAGTTGTTAAACGTGCATTTTTAACAGAAGAAAAAACTATTAAACGTAAAGCACAAGAAGCGTATTTATCCTATCGTTTAGAGCAAGAATATTCTAAAGATGATATTTTAGAAATGTATCTAAATAAAATTTACTATTCTGATGGTATATATGGTGTACGTACTGCGAGTTTATACTACTTTGATAAAGAGCTTGAAGATTTAAATTTAAAGGAAGCAGCATATTTAGCAGGTCTACCGAACTTACCAAACGTATATAACTTATATGTCGATGCTGAATCTGGTAATAAACGTGCGAACCAAGTGCTTTCATTGATGCTTCATCACGGTAGAATTACTGAAGATGAATACAATGAAGCGGTAAACACTGATTTAACTGCAAACTTAATTGCAAGATCAGAAGAAGAGCGCGCTTCAACTGAACCAAAAGATCCTGAATTTGCTGCATACGTCAACATTATTAAAACACAGCTTGAAGAGTCAGACGAATTTAATAACATCGAAATATCTGAGTTACTTTCATCTGGTATTGATATATATACTAATATGGACGCAAATATCCAGCGTACGTTACAAAATACAGTGGATGATAAAGAGTTTTTCTATGGTGATAAATTTAAGAGTGATGATTTTAACATCGCATCATCAATACTTGATACAAATAGTGGCGCATTAGTTGCGATTAGTGGTGGTAGAGATTATCAAGAGGTAGTAAAAGAAAACCTTGCGATTACTCAACATAATACTGGTTCCACAATGAAGCCAATACTTGCATACGGACCTGCGATAGAAAATATGAAATTACCAACAAATTATACGGTTCAAGATGAAATGTCTTATACACCGAAAAATTTCGATGGTCAAATTTACAACTACGATAAACAAGGTCACGGAACGGTGACAATTAGAGACGCTCTAAGACAAAGTTTTAACGTCCCTGCTGTAAAAGTATTTGAACAAGTAGAAGATGAATCGAGCGGTTCTGCTGAGGATTTCTCGAAAGAATTAGGACTTGACTACTCTAAAAAGTTAGACGGAGACTATTCAGTATCATTTAACGATGTACTCGGTGGTAATGAATCAAGATTTAGTCCACTTCAAATGGCACAAGCATACGCAGCATTTGGTAACGGAGGAACATTTAATGAAGCGAGTGCCGTGCGATATGTAATTAACTCTGAGAATGAAAAGATTGATATAGACTACGAAAGTCATAAAGCAATGGAAGATTATACAGCATTCATGATTACAGATATGTTAAAAGGCACGTTTGATCCATATGGTAGTGCCGATTATATAAAAATGGATGGTTTAAATATCGCAGCGAAAACTGGTACAACGTCTTATTCAGACAGTGTATTAGATGAATATAATTTACCAAGTAACGCAGCGAAGGATGCCTGGATTGTTGGCTATACTCCAGAATATACAATGAGTGTTTGGACAGGGTTTACAAGTACTAAAAAAGACGGTGTCACTTCATTTATTGGTAACGAAGAACATATTACACCGCAGTGGTTCTTCCAAGATGTAATGAATCAAATTAGTACATTTAATGGCCAAGATTTTACAAAGCCTGACAGTGTGAATTGGATAAACGGAAATGAACTTGCTGTAAAGGATAGTTCTTTCTTCTTTAATAATAACTCTAATAACAATAACAACAACAATAATAACAACACTAATAATAATGATTCTAATAATAATAGTAATCAAAAAGTACGTAGATACTACTACACAACACCAAGTGAAGATGAAACTGAAGAAGACACTCAATCTGAAGAAAGTAAAGAATCAGATGACAGTAAAGAATCTCAAGAAAGACAAGATACTGAAACGACAAATCCAGTAGAAACACCTTCAGAAAGTGAAAACTCGAATACAAACCAAGACACAACACCAAATGAATCTGGTGGTGATGAAATAAATACTACTCCACCATCAAACAATTCAGATGATAATTCAAATAATTAAAAAAGCAAAGTAGCGTTCGCTACTTTGCTTTTTCTTTCTCTAATTTACGTTTTCTCTTTTGACCTTCTCGGCACATATATAATAGTGGACAATCAAAGCATTTTGGATTTCTAGCTAAACAGTGATATCTTCCAAAGAAAATCAGTTGATGATGAGCTTTACTCCATCTGTCCATCGGTATTTTTCTCATTAGCGTTTCTTCGACTTCAGTCACGTTATCTTTCCATCTTGCAATACCTAAGCGTTTTGAGACACGTTCAACATGTGTATCGACAGCAATTCTCGGTGTATCAAATGCAACGCTTAACACAACGTTTGCGGTTTTTCGACCGACACCTGCAAGTGTAATTAATTCATCGTAATTCGTTGGTACTTTACCGTCAAATTTATCAATTAAGTCACGACATAATTTTTGAATATTTTTTGCTTTTGTACGATATAGTCCAATTGTTCTTATATCATTTTCTAGTTCTTCTAACGGTACATTTAGATAATCTTCTGGTGTTTTATATTTCTTAAATAAGTGATCGGTGACTTTATTTACTGATATATCTGTTGCTTGAGCAGATAATAATACCGCAATAGTTAACTCAAATTCATTACTATAGTTTAACTCAGCTTCAGCTTCAGGAAACATGTCGTGAATGATATCTAATGCTTCCATCGTCTTCTTTTTACTTAACAATGTTTAATCTCCTTCTAACCAATTTATAAATGGAACATTTGGTTCGTTTGTATCTTCTTTTTTCATACTGTGGAGTATTTTCTCTACATAACTTAGTGAAGTTACATTATTTTTGTATGCGATATCTACGCCTTCTTTAATACTTTCTGTACTATAGCCATCATCTCTTAACCATGCAGTCATACGTTCATATTCACTAGGTCCGAGTGTTCTACCATATAGTTTTTCAATGTATTGAAATAAGTTTTTGACATCATCATCAGTATATGTAGGTTCTTCTTTATCCGTAATAACATTTTCTAGTTTATTATAAAGTGGATTAAAGTCATATGTTTCAATATGCTTGCCATCGATAACTTTAGTATTAATATTAATAAAGTTTTCTTCTATTAATTTCTGAATAAGTATAGATAGTTCTTCAGGGGTAAAAGTTGAACCTTCGATAATATCGTCAAAAGAGATCTCTTTACTGCCATCATTACTATATTCAATTAATCGAATTAATAAAATGGTGAGTTTTTCATCAAGACCAATTTTAGCATAATGATCAATTAAAAGCTTATTTACAGTAATACGAATAAATTTTATATATTCATTCATAAAAATTCACCTACTTTTAATAATTAAAGAGATATTAGTAGCTAATATCTCTTTATTTTTGATTAATTATTTAAATGTGTTTCTACAAACTCTTTAAGACGACGCATTGCTTCATTAAATTTATCTTCACTTAGTGCGTAACTGATACGTAAGTTATTTTCAGAACCAAATGCTGAACCTGGAACTAATGCAATGTGTTTTTCCTTTAAAAGTGCTTCTACAAACGCGTCTACATTATCAAAGTTACATTTTTCAACAAGTTCTTTTACATCAGGGAACAAGTAAAACGCTCCAGTTGGTTCTACACATGTGATGTACGGAATCTTTTGAATTTCTTTATACGCATTATCACGGCGATTTTTAAACGTTTGATTATAATCTTTTAAGTATGCCTCATCTAAATTATAGGCTTTAATTGCAGCGAACTGTGCAGGTGTTGTTACGCTAGATACTGACTGACTTTGTAATTTAGACATTGCTTTAATCAGTGATTTGTCGCCACATGCATATCCGATTCTCCATCCAGTCATTGCATGAGATTTACTGACACCATTTACAACAACGGTGCTTTGTTTCATTTTGTCACTCATTTCAGCAATTGAATAATGTTTACCTTCATAAACTAATACTTCATAGATTTCGTCAGAAACGACGATAATATCTTTATCTTCTAAGTAATCTGCGAGTGCTTTTAGTTCATCTTTACTGTAGATGACACCTGTGGGGTTATTTGGAGAATTTAAAATTAAAATTTTAGTCTTATCAGTAACATGATTATCTAAGATTTCTGGTGTTAATTTATAATTTGTTTTACTTGTTGTATTAGCAACGACCGGTGTTCCTTCAGCAAATTTTACTTGATCGATATAAGATACCCAGTACGGCGATGGAATTATAACCTCATCTCCAGGATTTAATATCGCTAGAAAAATATTAAATAACACCTGTTTTGCTCCACTACCAACAAAAATTTCATCTACATTATAATCGAGATTATTATCTTTTTTCATTTTATTTTTAATTGCTTCACGTAGTGGTAAGATTCCTGTTGTTGCAGCGTACTTAGTTTGTCCTTCTAACGCTGCTTCATATGCTGAGTCAATGATTTCTTTTGGAGTATTAAAGTCAGGCTCACCAGCAGAAAGACTTATGATATCTTTACCCTCCGCTTTTAAATCGCGTGCTAAATTTGAAATGGCGATTGTTGGACTTGGTTGTAATAGATCCATTCTTTTTGAGATTTGCACAATATTCTCCCCCTAAAATGGTTAATAATTTTATTATAATCTAGTTAACATATCATTGAAAGCTGACCTATCATCATAGATGATATTTTCTTCCTCGAAATATTTTAAAAATGCATTTTTATAAGTCTTATTGAGTAATCGGTTATCAAAAAGAACAATTCTACCACTATCATTTTCATTACGTTTAATACGTCCTAAAATTTGTCTGAACATAAATACCGCGTCTGGTAAATCTTCTTTATAGAAATGTCTAAATCCTTCACCTGTTGGTACAGGGAAAGGTAATTTTGTTAAAAAGATTGTACGGTCATTTAGGTTTTCAAAATTAATCCCTTCAGTGAAACTTTCAGTCGCAAGTAATAAACAGTTTTGAAGTTGATTATATTGAAGTAATAACTTATTTGCTGAATCATTTTTATTTTGCTTTAATATCGGAAAATCAAATAGTTCACTTTCAATGATAAACTGATACACGTCATTTAATAACTTATAATTGGTAAATAATACAATTGTCTTTTCTTGTCGAATACTGTAGTACATTGATATATAGTCTACAAGATCTATAATATATGCTTCTCTATCATTTAAGTCATGAACATCATTTGGTATAAATAGATCGACATTGTCAAAAAGATTATCATTTTTAATAATTTTCTTTTCAAATTCACCATTAAACCATTCGTCTAAATGATTAAATGACTCATTGACTTCTAACGTACCAGAAATGAGTAATTGCCCTTTTAAAGATTCTAACTCGGTATATAACAATTCTTTAGAATGATTATTAACAAAAAGTGTTGTCTTTTGGAAATTTTTATCAGTAATTAATCTGTATTCATTGCTTTTTAAATGTTTTACAATATCATGGATTTTAAGTTTAAAATGATTAAGGTAATTATATAAAGACTCATAGTTTTCAGTATTTAAAATTGAACTTAAAACAATGTCGATTAAATTTAAAATATGTGTAAAGTGAGTTGTCGCCCGAGTTATATTTTGATGATTTAATTGAGTAAATGCTTCGTCAATTGTTTTATTTAACTGACTAAGCATACTAATTAAATAATCTTTTTTCTCATAATGATTATGGTCTAAATAATCTTTTAAAATACGATCCTTATTGTTTACTCCAATTTGGGATAATAAAAACTTTAAATCCATATATTTATATCCGGTTTCGTTTTGATTGTTTACTGCTTTTAATACTTGATGGGCTTCATCGACAATCAAATATTTACTATCCATTTCAGTTAGACACTCTTGCATAAAATAATGATTCGTAATACATATATGACTCGATTTAGCATGATCTACCGCACGATTATAAAAGTATTGATCGTAATCACTGATTTGATAATGTGCAGTGTCATAATAGAGTTTTTCAGGTCCTTTTAATGAGACTTCACCTAAGTCACCAGTTTTTGTGGATGTTAGCCATACAAGTAATTTCATTTTAAGAATTATAATTTCGTAATTGTCATCTTTAAATTCAAGCAATTTAAGCATCGTATTTAAATTAATATAATTTGACTTCCCTTTTAACATCGCAATAGGTAATTTGTTTAAATTTGATGCTTTTAATAAACGCTTTAAACTACGATAATACATTTCCTCTTGTAATATCTTTTTACTCGTTGAAATTAAAATTTGTTGATTTGTCTCATTACTAAACGCAATGCTCGCAATTAATATAGCTTCAGTTTTACCAAGACCAGTATATGCTTCTAAAGCGAGTGCTTTATTTTCTTTTAAACTATTATAGACAGTATAGATTAACTCGATTTGATCATCTCGATGTTTAAATTGGTTCATCTCTAAAAAGTTTTCATACAACGATTCAATCGTTATATGATTTTTTACTTGCTGTTGTTCTTTAACTTCTTTTAAACTTAAAGATTTTACTAAAAATGACGCATCTTTATGATTATTCTCACTTAACGATGCAAATAACAATTCACTGACATTCGTGTCTAATGATTTAGATATGTTATATAAACGTATCATCGTTTGTCGGTCTAAACGTTGAATCTCATTTATAATTTTTATAAGAAGCTCTGCCGTCGCTTTAGCATCATCATATGCTCGATGTGCATTATCTAGCGTTAAATTTAAAGATTTTGATAAAGCACCAAGTTGATACGAGTTTAATGTTGGGAAAAATACTTTTGACAACTCTACTGTATCTATCGCTAAATTTGGCTTAAAGTTAATTCCTACTTCTTTAAATGCAATTTTTAAAAAATTTAAATCAAATTCAATGTTATGTGCAACAAAGCAGCAGTTAGCGAGTAATTCATAGACTTCATCTTTAATATCGCTAAACTTTACACCTGATTTAATGTCTTCTAATGTAATTGAAGTGAGTTCTGTCACAAATGAAGGTATATCGTCGGCATCAGAAATTAAATGATTATAATCGCCGACAATTTTATTTCCTTCAACAAACACAATACTCAAATCAATTATTTTATCTTTATGTGGATCATTTCCAGTCGTTTCTAAATCCACAACAGCAAATCGCTTATCTAACATACAAATCACAACTCTATTCTTCAATATCTGCACTGATGACTCTTTTTATATGACCGTCATCATTAATTACTACAAGTATACCATTATCATCAATATCAATTGCCTTAGCATAAAATTGTTCGCTTGACGTCGTAATTTTAATCCTATTACCTAATACGACAGAATAACTTATATACTCATTTCTAATAGACTTAAAGTCTTGACTTAAAAATAATTCATAATACGTTTCAATATTATGAATTAAGAGATTAATAAAGTCTTCTACATTAAATGTTTTATTCGCAAATCGTTCAATCGACTCTTTTTTATCGACTTCAGACTTCTCATGAAATAAGTTAATTCCTATTCCACAAATGATAGAAAACTGTTCCTTTTCTTTAACCATCTCGGTTAAAAAACCACAGACTTTTTTACCATCAATGTAAATATCATTTGGCCACTTAATTTTTATATTGTAATCTATAAAAGACTCGATAGTTTTAGTTATTGCGAGTGCTATAAATAAGTTAAACTCTATAAGTTTTTCTCTACTTACATCAGGTCTAAATACAAATGATCCGTAAAATCCCTTATCCTTCGGGGATTCCCAGTTTCTTTTAAATCGACCAACACCATCAGTTTGAGTGAGTGCTGCAACTAAAAATTCGTCCTTATAGTTCTTTAACTCCTCTTTAGCAATCGTTTGAGTTGAATTAATGGTATCTTTGAATATTAGTGATTGAAAGTATTTACTATTTTCTGATGCAACTTTTACAGAATTTTTAATATTCATTTTTCACCCACTCTATAATCGACTCATAATTATTGTCTAATTTACTAAATAAAACATTTCTTTCAATTTCTGAAAGTAACTCTTTTAACCAAGGGCCTCCATGTCTATTTAACGTTTTCATTAAGTCATTACCATTTACAGCAAGATCTTTCTTACTTCTAATCTTTAGTCGTTTCTTTTCTAATAGTATATCGTCGATTTGATTTAAATATTGTTGGTTTAAAAAATTATTATCACTAATAATATTTTTTAAATTTAATATAACATGTTTAGTATAATTATACGCGTGTAATATTGGTGATTCATTTTCAGCTAGATTTTTATAAAGACTTAAAGATTCCTTAATATTATTTTTTTCATCGTTCGAAAGCTTTAGCTCATTTTCAAAATGAATATTCTCGTTCAATATTTGTTGAATGATAATTTCATTGATGAATGAATGTACATTTGTTTTTTTAATATAATCTATATCTAACTTATTAAAATAAGGTATGAAATTAAGCATTTGAGAATCAATTAATAAACTTTTTGCATGTGATACATTTACTCCACTATAAAGTTTTTTTAATTCTTGGACGATACGTTCAACTGAGATGTATTGGACATTTGAAGCAAGCTTTACGATTCCATTAAATGTACTTTCATTTAATTTAAAATCTAATTGTGATACAAAACGAATTGCACGAAGCATTCTTAATGCATCTTCATTAAAACGTTCATACGGATCTCCAACTGTTACAATTTCTTTATTTTTAATTGATAATTGACCATTGTATGGATCATAAATTTTAAACATTCGATCCATAGCCACAGCATTCATTGTAAAGTCACGACGTGCTAAATCTTCTTTTATAGATGTTGTAAAAGACACTGAGTCTGGTCTTCTATAGTCTGAATACGTTGTCTCAGTACGATAAGTTGTCACTTCAAATGGAGTTTTATTTATAACGACAATCACAGTGCCATGTTCAACTCCAACATCAATTGTACGTGGGAAAATATTTTGAATATCTTCTGGAAGTGCATTCGTAGTAATATCGATATCTCCGATGCTTACGTCCATTAAATAATCTCTCACTGATCCGCCGACATAATATGCTTCAAATCCATTTTTTTGTAAAGTATCTAATATTGTATTTGCTTCTTTAAAAGTTTCTTCAAGATTCATATTTAATTTTCCTTAATGACAGATTTATAAATATTCTCGTATTGTGAAACAATTTCTTTTTCTCCAAATCTAGATCTTACGTCTTTAATCATTGTTTCTTGCATATCTTTATAAAGTGTTTCATTCGTTAACAATTGAATAGCATATTCTGCTGCAGATTCTTTGTCATATACGTCAACTATATAGCCAGTTTCACCGTGCTTAATAACTTCTTTAATACCACCAGCATTTGAACCAATAGGTACACTACCACAGTTCATTGCTTCTAAAAGCGCAAGGCCAAAACTTTCTTTGATACTTAATAGCATGAATAAGTCACTCATTTTATAAAATGATGTAACATCTGTTTGTTGACCGACGAGATGGACTTTATCTTCTATACCTAGTTCGTAGATTAAGTCTCGAACTGGAGCAATTTCAGGACCATCTCCAGCTAAAACTAAATCACACTTTACAGATTGTTGAATAATGTTAAAAGCTTCAACTATCGTTTGTATGTTTTTGATTTTCCTGAAGTTTGAAGAATGCATAATCACTTTTGAGTCTTGATCGATACCGAGACTCTGTTTCATATGTCGTTTCACTTCTTCTAAATTATTTCGATTAAAACGAGTTTCATCAACGAAGTTGTATATAGTTTCTATATCCTTATTAGGCTTAATCATATCAATAGTTTGTTGTTTTAAACTATTCGACACAGCCGTCGTCACATCTGAATTTTCAATACCAAAACGTATCGCAGGCTCTAGACTTCTATCGTGACCTAAAACGGTAATATCTGTACCGTGAAGTGTCGTTATAATACCAACGTTACGTTTAGACATCTGATTCCCTAATATGCCTGCTACAGCATGTGGGATCGCATAGTGCATATGAATAACATCTAAATCATGTAAATCAATAACTTCTGCAATTTTTGAAGCAAGTGTAATGTCATACGGTCTAAATTTAAAGACATTATAATCATTGATTTCAACTGTATGTACATAAATATTAGAATAATTACCAATTAATCGAAATGGTACACTAGAAGCAATAAAGTGAATCTCATGACCGAGTTTTGACATTTCTATTGCGAGTTCTGTCGCGATAATCCCACTTCCACCAACACTTGGATAACATGTCACTCCAATTTTCATTTAAATCTTCCTTTTTAATATTATTCCATATAAGTATAATAAAGAAATTGAACATTGTGAAATAAAAAAACTACTCAGTAATTTGAGTAGTTTTAGTTATTTCTAGCTATTAAAATTAATCTTACTAGTTCAGCTACAGCAGTTGCTGTTGCTGCAACGTAAGTCATTGCCGCAGCGCTAAGTACTTTTTTAGCGTGACGGTATTCTTTTTCGTTTACAATATTCAATCGCTGAATTTGTTTCATCGCTCGATTTGAAGCATCAAATTCAACTGGTAATGTTACGATTTGGAATAATACTGAGAATGCGAATAATCCAATTCCACCCCATAGTAAATAAGTACCGAGTGTCGGACCAGACGCTTGCATACCTGCAGTGAGTAAAATCCCTGCCATAATTAAGAAGAACGCAAAGTTACTTCCAAATTGTGCAAGTGGGAATATCGCTGATCTAAAGTTTAAAAACATATACCCAGTTGCGTGTTGAATTGCGTGTCCAACTTCGTGTGCCGCAACTGCTGTACCAGCAACTGATGGTTTGTCATAGTTATCTGGTGATAATACGACAACTTTTTTACTTGGGTCATAGTGGTCTGTAAGTTGACCTTTCCCACGTAACACTTCAACGTCATAAATACCATTTTCTCTTAAAATCATTTCTGCTACTTCTTTACCTGTTAACCCACTTGTAGAACGAACTCGACTATATTTTTTAAATGTAGAAGTTACGTTCATTTGAGCAAGTAAAGGTACGATTAAAAGAATAGCGAAATATATAATATACATCAACATAAAACAACTCTCCTATTCTTCAATATACATCATACTTTAGAAAGCAATTTAAAGTCAATTTAAACGTTTAATTGGTACTAATGTTTTAAGTAATACTAAAACAATTATCGTTAACCAAAATGATAAATACCCAATATGATCACTAAAACGGTCTAACGACCCGTATTTTGGATACTGCATATAGACGTAGTCGATAACATCATTATGAAATAACCAAAGCGCTGTAACATAAAAATGCCATGGTTTAATTTGTAAGTGTGGTAAAAATAAAAATGCTTGAAGGGCCATTATACTATGCGACATGATTAGCATAAGACCTATTGGAGTTACCGTGTTTAATTCAAAGAAATATAGAAAATTCATAATAACCGCCCAAACACCATATTTAATTAACGTTGTAAACGCTAAAGCATCTATTAACCCGTATTTTTTATTAAAGAGAATTGAAGCAATTACAATACATAAAAATAAAGTTGCTGTTGGGCTATCTGGAACAAATGGATAAAAATACCATTCAGTTCCTGATAATTGTCCACGATACCAATAATAACCGTAAATTGTACCAAGAAAATTTGATATGAGTAGTATTACTAAAAATATTCGATTATACATCAATTGGTATAATAATTGAGTCATAAAGTCACCTATAAAAATACCCCCAATGCGTCTTGCATCGAGGGTAAAATTTTAATTATTTTTCACCAGTATTGTCAGCGTTCTTTTTATCTGTAAGTTCAAGGTTAGCAATGAATTGAGAAATTTCATCAATCTCATCTTCAGTCAGCGTATCTTTGAATGCTGGCATTGTTTCTGTACCGTTTTCTACGAAAGCTTTAACAGTTCCTTCATCAAGGTCTGGAGTTACTAAGTCTGGACCTGATGCACCTGTTAATTCTCCTCCGTGACAGCTTGTACAGTTTGTACGAATTAATTCGTTGAATACTGGATCATCAGAATCTAAGTTTGAGAACACAATTTTACCTTGTTCTGCTTGTTGTTCCCAGTCATGGTATGCAACTGATTCCCATGTTGCATAGAAAATAATAGCTACTGAAACAATCATTAAACTCGCCGCTACTGGACGTTTTTTCCAGTTTCGGTGTTTTGAAGTATCTAACCAAGGCATTAATAGTAATGCCCCCATTGCTAGACCAGGAATAATAATTGCACCTACTACGTTGAATGGACCAGATGCATATGAATACTTAAGAATCTGGTATAAGAATAAGAAATACCAGTCAGGTAATGGAATATAACCTGTATCTGTTGCATCAGCCATTCTCTCAAGAGGTGCCGGGTCAGCAACGATTAAGCATAGAAAACCAACTAAGAATACCGCACCAGTTAACCATTCTTTTAATAAGAAGTCTGGGTAGAATTCTTCTGTTCTACCAGGGAATTCTGAATAGTCGCGATTTAGTTTTGGTTTTTCATAGCTTTGAATTCGTGAGTCTCCAACAAACTTAAGACCTTTACCGCGCTTCATTAATTTCTACCTCCCCTAAAAATTAGATCCTATAGTGGACCTGAAATTCCTTGTCTACGTATTAAGATAAAGTGAATCCCCATTAATACAAACAATGCTGCAGGTAGGAAGAATACGTGAATCGCAAAGAATCTTGTTAGAGTCTGTGCGCCTACAATTTCTGCATCTCCAGCGAGTAGTGTTTTAATCCATTCACCAATAAATGGTACTGATTCAGCAATATCAAGACCAACATTCGTTGCGAATAATGCTTTCATATCCCATGGTAGTAAGTAACCAGTAAATGCTAATCCTAGCATTACCATGAATAGTAATACTCCTACTACCCAGTTTAATTCACGTGGAGATTTATAAGCACCTGTAAAGAATACTCTTAGTGTATGTAAGAACATCATTACAACTACTAAACTCGCACCCCAGTGGTGCATACCGCGTACAATCATACCAGCTGCAACATCGTTTTGCAGATAATACACAGAGTTCCAAGCATTAACGATGTCTGGTACGTAATACATTGTTAAAAACATACCGGATAGAACTTGAATTACTGTAATGAAGAAAGTTAATCCACCAAAACAGTAGACGAATGCTGAGAAGTGATAGGCAGGGTTAACGTGCTCAGGCACTTCGTGATCAGCGATGTCTCTCCAAATCGGAGTGATATCAATTCTATCATCAATCCAATCGTAAATACGATTTAGCATAAAATCCCTCCTATTTTACTCAAACAAGCGTGTTCTCTTTTTTCTTACCAATTGTGATATATCCATCTTTTTCTCCAACCTCGAACTCATCCAGTGGTCCACGTGGAGGCGTCCCTGGTACGTTGTTACCATCTTTAGTATACAGACCGTTATGGCAAGGACAGAAGAACATATCTGGGTTATTATCATCTCCAGCCCATGTAACTGTACAACCTAAGTGTTTACATACAGGCGATAAACCGACAAGCTTGTCCCCATCTTTATAGACCCATGCAAAGTTAGTAACTTCACTTTCGTACCAAGCATCTTGTTGGGTAAATGTGAAATCAACCTTCTCAGGTTCTTCTGTTATTTCACTGACCTTAACACTTGTAACGATTTCGTCACCTTCAGCATCAGTCTGGAATAATGGATCTAATGCGAATCTACCCATTGGTAGAATCATTCCGGCTGCCATAAAAGAACCGACACCCATTAATGAATAGTTTAGAAATTGGCGTCGAGTAACTTTATTTGACATTCCATTTCCCCCCTCAAACTTACAATCTTTTCTATATTAATAACTAAGACATATTAAGTTTATCCTATTAGATAAGCATGGTCAACAAGTCTTTTCATATTTTAGACAAACTTTTCTTATTTTTATAAAGTAATTTTTATTGGTTCCAGAATTTGATAATTTGTTTTAAAACATTTGTCATCTCATCTTTCACAAGTGACTGCATAACATCTGCTTCAAAGTTTTCTAGAGGTATGCTGTTTAATTTAATTTGATCAAACTCATCAATATCTCTATTATTAACAGTTAAAATTACGATATGTTTAAATCCAAAGTCTTTTAATTGATTACCATAGTCTACAACACTCTTTGAATCATTATTAATCACTGAAAATAATGGTGTAATTAATAGTCGACCCTTTAACTGTTTTTCTAATAAAAATAATACGTGCTGCATAAGTTCGATATTGTTTGAATTCTCTAAGCGATCATCAGTAATATCAATATCTACAACTGGTATAACTGCTGTGTCTACGAACTCAATTTCATCTTTAATTAATGATAAATCATGGTAGTTGTATAACATAACTATCCCTCGTTTATATTTTTTATTAATTTTGAGAGTATATTAAACTTTTTTTCATCTTTATTAATTAGTGCCTCATCAATAAGATGATCGATTGAATCATTTTTTTCTAAATAATACGTCTCATATACTTGATTAATTTTAACTTCTTTTAATTTTAAATCATCTTTTACATGAAAATCTATAAAAATTGGATAATCTTTATATTCGTTTAGAATATAAAGAATGTCCTCGCTATCCAATATAACAATAGAGTCTAATTTTAGCATGACATAAGGGTAACGCTCTGAAATAACTAATTGTATATTTGTATCGTTATTTATTAAAGTAATGTTTTTTAATAACTTGTCGTCAGATTTTATAAAATTTAATATCCAGACAACTTGATAATTTAAGTGGTTATATTTGTGTAAAAAATAATCGAGAAAATCTCTTTTAGAAACCATCCTCCTCACCTCTAATATATTCTAGCTCTAGTTGCCAGTCAGAATTATTTGGTTCAAGTTTAATTAACTTATTTAGAACGTCGACTCGTTTATCATCTCGAATTTCAGTTAAGTAATAATAATAGTCAGATAAAAATTCAGTGTTATCTTTTAAAAATTTTTCAGCTTCACCGTAGTATAACTTTGCTTTTTCATCATTTTCATTTCTTGCTTCAATTGTACCGAGTAAGTGAAGTGCGTCAGGTGACATTTCCTTGACATCTAAATGTTTTGTATACTGATCAATTTCTTCAGTCGTATCAGACTCTAATATACTTTCAAATAGCATAAGTAATGCGTCCTCATATTCAGAATCTAAATGCGTTGCTTTACTAAAATATTCTTTTGCATCCTCAACTTGACCTAATTTTAAATTCAATCGACCGATGTGATAATAAATTAAAGGATTTAAATCATCGAGGACACTGTAATCTTTAAGGTATTGAATAGCTTCAGTAAACGCATACTCTTTTTCTTTAATTTTCATGAGTAAAATATATGCGTTTATAAAATAAGGTTCATTTTCGATAACTGTCATTAACATCTTTTCTGCTTCTTTATATTGTTCTAGTTGGAAATGAACGAGCCCTTTTGAGAAATAATCTTCGTTCTCAAATTCACTAGAATCTACTTCGTTGAAGAATTTTAATGCAGTCTCTGATTCCATTAAATTCGTATAAATATTTGCGAGTCGTAAATTCACATTAATATTATTGACCGAGTCAAGTTCTTTTAAGACATTTTTATAATAATACGTTGCTTCGAGTAAGTTACCTTCATAGAAGTATAGCTCTGCAATCGCAAAGTCTATGACGATATCGTCGGTTAATTTTTTTGCTTTTAAAAGATTTTTAAGAGCGACATCATTTAAATGCATCTGTTGAAACACTTCAGCTTTTAATAGTAAAGATGTCGGTGTTTCTTTTGCTTCATTTAATAAAAGTAACGCATCGTCAATATTTCCATTAGTGATATGAATGTCGATTAAATATGCAAGTAGGTTGTCATCGTAATTATTTGTATTATATAGATGGTTAAATATTTTTAACGCAGCATCTTTTTCTCCAATTGAATCTAACAAATCACCAAGGACAAATAGTAGCTCTTCATCTTCTTCGTTATATTTCGTTAAATTTTCTAAGACATTTTCAATAGATTGGCTATCATAATTACCTGCACGTATTTTATCAATTGCCTTTTCAATAGTGTTACTCATAGTCCACCTCTTTTGTGATTGAATCGATGTCATCTAAAATATTCGGATATGAAACGTTTAAATGTGATATGTCATCGATATTTAATTCTTGATTCATTTTTATCGTCATAATGATTAGCATCATGATGATTCTATGATCGCTATAGCTTTTTAGTTGTTCAATAGATTGAGTTAAATCGTTCGTCGGTATAATTTCATATCCATCGTCAAAAATATTGAAAGATGCATTAAATTTCTTTAACTCATTCGTTACAGCTACAATTCGGTCTGTTTCTTTAACACGTAATTCTTCAGCATCTTTAATAGTACTTTTACCATTTAAAAATAGTCCAAGAACCGTCAAGATAGGAATCTCATCGATGAGTTTAGGGATAAGTGTTTCGTTAATAATAAACGGTTTTAGATTGTTTTTATACTTTACTCGTATATCACCGTATGGTTCGCCATCATTATTTTTAACAGTTACTGTCATATTGGCATCAATCATTTTAAAAATTGTAATAATACCGTTTCTTGTTTCGTTTAACGATACGTTTCTAATTGTAATATCACTACCTGGAATAATAGCAGCAAGTACCATTAAAAATGCAGCACTTGAAATGTCTCCAGGTACTCTAACTTCTTGGGCATTTAAATAATCTGTTCTTTTTACTGTAATTATATTATTATCGACTCTTATATTGGCACCAAAATCAGCTAACATTAACTCTGTATGGTTTCTAGAAATATTTTTTTCTATAATTTTTGTTTCACCTTTAGCACCGAGTGCAGCGAATATAATCGCACTTTTAACTTGTGCGCTCGCAACAGGCATTTCATATGTAATGCCTGTTAACTCGCTTTTTTGTATTTTAATTGGTGGATATTCATTGTTAATTAAGCTTATATTTGCTCCCATTTCTTCTAATGGAATTTTTATACGATTCATCGGTCTCTTTTGAATTGTAGAATCGCCTTTAATTTCAGCATTTAACTTAAGTCCTGCAATAAGTCCAGTGAGTAAACGAGTTGTTGTACCACTATTTCCTGTATAAAGAGCTTCTTTTGGGGAATTTAGAGACAACAAACCGCCACTTTCAATAACGATCCTTTCATCCTCGATATGAATATGTGCACCGAGTTCTTTCATACATTGAATCGTTCTTAAAATATCGTCACTAATTAAGGGCTTATAAATTGTTGTTGTACCAGTGCTTAAACTTCCGATCATCACCGCTCGGTGTGTGATTGACTTGTCTCCAGGAACTTCTAATGTTCCTTTAAAAGTCTTTTTAATTTCATTTGTCATATTATCTCCTGAAATTCTTTTAAATATTTCTTTAATGCGTTCTTTTCAATACCTTTAAATACAGGTGTTCCGTAGTCTTCCAGTAAAACGAAGTTTATCATATTAGATACACTGTTTTTCTTATCTATAGACATTAAATCAATCAGATTGTCTTCGGCTAAATTATATAGATATGATATGTTATACCCAATTTTTTTAAAGTACTTTTTATAGTAATTTAAATCAAATTGACTATCCAATATTTTGTTTGATAAAAATAGCGTAAATAATAGACCTAAAATTATTGCATGACCATGTTTAAGTTTATATTCATATTCTAAAGCATGCCCTAACGTATGTCCGAGATTGAGTGAACGTCTTAAGTTAGATTCAGTTTCATCGACAGTCACATAATACATTTTAGTTTTTATACCGGAGATAATAAATGGTTCTAATTCTTTTAAATTAATTCTATCTTTTGTTACTTCAGTTAAATGATTTACTGTATTTTTATTATTTAACATTGCGTGTTTCACAACTTCTCCAAAGCCACTTAACAATTCTTCACTATTTAACGTCTGTAAGAAGTTTAAATCATAAATGACACCTTTAGGTCTATAAAACGTACCGACTAAATTTTTACCTGACGGACGGTTAATCGCAGTTTTACCGCCTACTGAAGAGTCATGACTAAGCAAAGTTGTTGGTACGTGAATATAATCTATTCCTCTAAGTAAAATACTCGATAAAAATGCACCTGCATCTCCAGTTGCACCTCCACCAATTACGACGATTAAACTATTTCTTTTAATTTCATTTTTTAAAAGTAAATCAATCGTATCCATAACGTGATGAATATCTTTAAACGATTCACCTTGAGGTACTTTTATAACATTTTCAAATGATATGAACTTTTCTTTATATAAATCAAAAACATATTCATCAATTAAGTAAAATACATCATTATATTTTGAAGTATAATGATTAATATATGTTTCAAAAATTGAATGACCGACATGTATCGTATAATTATTTGAATTATAGTCTGTTTTAATATCCATTAATATTCCTCTAAGCGCTTATTATAGTTCTCAATATTACGTTTTAAATCTGAAAAATCATCGCTACCGAATTTTTCTAATATTGCTTTAGTAATTTCAATTGCAACCATATGCTCTGCAACAATACTAGCAGCAGGAACTGCTGTCGGATCACTTCGCTCAATCGTTGCTTTAAATGGCTCTTTCGTATCTATATTGACACTCATTAACGGCTTATATAACGTAGGAATTGGCTTCATAACACCGCGTACGACGATTGGCATACCAGTTGTCATACCGCCTTCAAAGCCACCTAAATTATTCGTTTTGCGAATAAATCCTTCGTCGTTATTATAAAGGATTTCGTCATGTACATTACTTCCGTTTTGACTTGCCATTTTAAAGCCCATTCCAAACTCGACACCTTTAAATGCATTTATACTTACAATTGATTGTGCAATTTTAGCATCGAGTTTCTTGTCATAATGGACATGAGAGCCAAGTCCAATAATGGGATTTTCAACAATAACTTCTACAATACCACCTAACGTATCTCCAGAAGCTTTAGTTTCATCGATGAGTTTTTCGGCTTGTTCTGTTTTCTCTTTAGACACCATGCGAACAGAAGACTGTTCTTTTTGTGTCGAAATATCTTTATACGTATACTTACCGTCATCGATGACGTTACCAATTTGAGTCACTCGACTTGTCATATTAATGTTTAGTGCATGGAGTAACTCTTTACATAGTGCACCGACGAGCACACGTGCCGTAGTTTCTCGAGCTGAAGAACGCTCTAGGATATTTCTTAAATCACGGTGGTTATACTTCATTCCACCAACTAAATCTGCATGGCCTGGCCTAGGTTGTTTAATCACTCGACGCATTTTTTTAATTTCTTCGTCAGTAATCGGTTCGGATTGCATGACATTAACCCACTGCTTAAAGTCATCGTTATTTACTTCCATTTGAATTGGGCTACCTAATGTATAACCATGTCTTACGCCACTTCCAAATTCAAATGTATCTTTTTCTATTTGCATGCGTCTACCTCTACCATAACCACCTTGACGCATAAATAATTCCTTTGTCATACGATTTTTGTCGATTGGTACATTTGAAGGAAACCCTTCGACAATTGCCGTAACTTTTTTACCATGAGATTCACCTGCTGTTAAAAATCTCATTTACTACACCTCTTATTTATATAAAATAAAAAGCTGAGTAGTTATACTCAGCCTTTTTTAAGATTAATAAATCCAGTCTTTATTGATTAAGCTATAGTCGATAAGCTCTGATTCATCAAAGAAAAGATTGATTTCACGTTCAGCACTTTCAGGTGAATCTGAACCGTGAATAATATTTTTACCTACTGTTAAACCAAAGTCACCGCGGATTGTACCTGGGTTAGCTTCTTGAGGATTTGTAGCACCTACAACTAAACGTGCAGTGCTAATGATGTTTTCACCTTCAAGAACCATTGCAAATACTGGTCCAGATGTGATGAAATCTACTAGTTCACCGAAAAATGGTTTCTCACTGTGTTCTCCGTAGTGTGTTTTAGCAAGATCATCAGATACTTGCATTAATTTAGCACCTACAATTTTGAACCCTTTGTTTTCTAAGCGTTCAACAATTTGACCGATAAGGTTTCTTTGAACACCGTCTGGTTTAATCATTAAAAATGTTCTTTCCATTGACATAATCTCCTTTAAGTAATCTGTATATATAATAGCATTTATCAATGATAATTGTCACATTAATTTAATCTATCTCTTAGTTTTTCAACTACTTCAGCTAAGTAATCTTTGACTGGTGATGGAATGCCTTCTATATTTTGAAGTGCTTCATCTAAATACCTACTACTTACTTTCTTTGATTGACTGATTGCATTTGTTTTTAGTAAGTATTTAGATAGTTCTTCACTATTTTTACGAGTATAACTATATTCTTTAAGCATAGATCTAAAATTAGGATCTTCATCTCTTAATAAAAGTACTGGTAAAGTATAGTGTCCATTTTTTAGGTCAGAAAAATTCGGTTTACCAAGTACTTTCTCACTCGCTGTAAAGTCTAAACAATCATCTAAGATTTGGAAGCTCATCCCGATGTTATAACCGTACTGTATAAGTTTTTCTAATAATTCCTCATCAACGTTTGTTGCATATGCACCAAGCTTAATACTTAAGACGATTAACAATGCTGTTTTTTTATAGATTTTTCTATAATAGTCATCGATTGTTTGAGTATCGTCAAATTGAGTATCAAACTGAAACAGTTCGCCTTCTACAATTTTTTTCATTGCTTCAGCATATGCATCGTGAAAATCCTGATGTTCAATATGAGCGACTGCTTCAATTGCACTAGATAATAAATAATTTCCTGTATTTATAGCTTGAAAGTAGCCATGCTTATAATAAGTTGTTTTATGCTTTCTTCTCGTTTTTGAATCATCAATAATATCATCATGAACTAAACTTGCCATGTGAATAAGTTCTAAACTTGCTGCAGTTTTAATTAAATCATCGTATTTATTTTTGTCCCCTAATTTACCAACGAGAAGTGCTAAAGATGGTCTTAATTTTTTACCGCCTGTGACATACAAATTGAAGCTTTCATCATTCACAATGGATTTTCCAGATTGTAAACTTGATCTAATGTAATTATCAATTTGTTTAAGATCAGGCTTAATATAAGTTCTAAATGGTTTAGTCATTTAGTGGCTTATGTGCAAAATGGGTTGCAGCCATACCCATGTTATGAGGGACAATTTTTATGTTTATGAATCCAGTTGTGCTCATTAAATCTTTTAATTCTTCTTTTGATAAAAAATCTCTTGTCGATTCATACAACCATTTATATTCTTCACCGCTTTTAGCAAATAATTGACCGAATAATGGCATTATTTTACCAAAGTATATATTAAACAGCTTTGCAATCACTTTATTGTTTGGATTTGATGTTTCTAATATAACAAATTGGCCACCTGGTTTTAGCACTCTAAATACTTCAATGAGTGCTTGCTTGTAATTCGGCAAATTTCTTAATCCGAAGCCAATTGTAATTAGGTCGAAACTATTATCGTCAAAAGGTAACTCCATCGCATCACCTTGTATGAGTTTTATATTTTCAAAGTGTGCTACTTTATCTTTAGCGACTGCTAACATGTTCTCACTAAAATCAAGGCCAGTAACATCTACATTTTTGTTTACTTCTGCAAGCTGAATCGTCCAGTCTCCAGTACCACAACATAAATCTAATACACGATCATCATCATGTAAAAAAATTTCAGCCATCGTCTTTTTACGCCAAATATCGTGTTGTTTAAAACTAATGATGTCATTCATTTGGTCATAATCTTTTGAAATTGTATTAAATATTGTTTGAATTCTATTATCTTTCATTATTTTCACCATTATCTAAAAAAGCTTCGATTTTTCTATTGACTGATTCATTCAAAAAACCATTTGTAATTAAATATTCAATTGGTGCAAAAAACAAATGCTTTTTATCATCAATCATTAAATTAGTATTTGAATTAAAAAAATTTGACTTTTTCGTGATTGATTGTTTTGTTAGCATTACTATGTCAAATAGTATTTTGTAATGATTATGTTTCGCCATTATTGTGTAAAACTCTGTCATTAATAAATCGCTATATAACACGTGTGTTTCTAAATTATTTGATTTAGGCTCCTCATCAAGAATAAGTAAAGCGATATTAAATTTAATAACAGCCTCAACCATTTCAGTATTTATACTTAGATAATACTTTTCATTGTTTAGTTCTTTAAGAAAATCAGAATATTTTTCCTGAATGTCATTATCAAAATAAGTCATCATCTCGCTTAATGCTAACAAAAAAATCACCCTTATAAATGAATAGACCTAACGATCGTTAGGTCTATTAAAATTCTTATTTTACTGCGTCTTTTAAAGCTTTACCTGCTTTGAAAGCTGGAACTTTAGATGCTGCAATTTCGATTTCTTCACCTGTTTGTGGGTTACGACCTTTACGAGCAGCACGTTCACGTACTTCAAAAGTTCCGAATCCAATTAATTGAACTTTTTCACCTTCTGTAAGTGACCCTTGAATAGCTTCAAATACTGCATCTACTGCAGCACTTGCATCTTTTTTAGTAAGATCTGCTTTGTCACTAACTGCATTAATTAAATCAGTTTTGTTCATAGTTAATTGACCTCCTAGATTCTATATAATGAATTATTCATTATGTTTTGACTTTACCACATGAGTGCCGTCACTTCAATATCTTTAAGGATTCTTTGTTTAATAAGATCACTTTTTTTCATTTTTAATTTTACTTGTCATAAATATCACGTTATTATTTTCGTCTACTGTTAACTCTGGGCTATAAGTTGGTACAACAGGAGTGTTCTCATATAAGACATGTCTAACATCTTCACCAGTGTCAAAACTTAAACCTTTGTCGTCAATGATATATTGAACATCATCTCTATAATCAACTAAAAATTCTTCTCCTCCGTTAAAGTAGACATTTAATTCGTTTCCTGTATAAGGGCTATCCACTGTTGGATTTTGGTCTAAATGATAATGGTCTAAATCAAGTGCATAGACATTTGGACCAATTGTTTCACCAAGTTCTACATGCTCACTTAAAACATTTAATCGAGTCGTTAATGAACGGATTGTATTTGTAATTCTAAGGTCAGCTATTTTTACTTTTGGATCAGAGTCCTCATCAATTATGACATATTGGTAATGACCGCCATTTTCATATGCAGTAGTTGGAATATCACTAAGATAATCAGGGACTAGCTTTTGAAAATCGACTTGATATTTAAGGTATTCACGGTTATTTAAATGATCTTCAGTTGTCTTAAATGGTAATAAACCACCATTATCTTCTTGATATTGTTTGACAGCATTATCCACCATTTTTATTTGTGATTCTTTTGGTAAATCATTTTTTTGACGCTCACTTTGAGGGTACATGCATGCACTTAATATTAATGTCACAAATAGTAAACTTATCATTTTAAGTACGTTACGCATGGCTACTTCCTCCTAAGACTAAAATCATTGTTATAAATGAAAAGATTAGTAATAGCCAAGCTACAATCGATAATAAAATACTGACAAGTCTATATGGCATTTTATAGCGTGCAATATATATGAGTAATGCAGCTAAAGCCATTGCACCCATCGAATAAAATGATACCCACATTAAATCCATTCTAGATATATCAAACATTTTATTTCTCCATCTCTAAATGATTTCTCATTATATCTACTAATTCTTCTGTCTCAGATTTTCTTTCTCTCATCATTAAAGTTAATAAAGCATCTTTTTCTGAAATTGATTCAAATAAGTACTTGTATAAGACATTTGTAATTGGCATGTCGACGTTGTGTATTTTTGAAAGTTCATATGCTGCTTTTGTTGTGTTTACACCCTCAACGACCATTCCCATATTTTCAATGATCTCATCTAGTGATTGCCCACTAGCAAGCATTCTACCACATCTAAAGTTTCTTGAATGTTCACTCATTGCTGTAACAATTAAATCTCCAACACCTGTAAGTCCCATAAATGTTAGCGGGTTTGCTCCGACTTTAGTTCCTAAACGTGCAATTTCGTGTAAGCCTCTTGTAATTACAGCAGATTTTGTATTATCACCAAAACCTAAACCGTCTAATACGCCGATAGCTAATGCAATAATATTTTTTAAAGCGCCACCGACTTCTACACCGATAAGGTCATTATTTTCATATACTCTAAAATATTTATTAATAAATACGTCTTGAATTTCTTTTTGGCCTGTTTTATTAATTGAAGCTGTGCTAACAGTTGTTGGTTGTTTTAATGACACTTCTTCAGCGTGTGATGGACCACTTAAAATAGCGATGTCCGTATAATTCTTTTCATCAATCTCTTCGCTAATAACTTCAGACACTCTTTTGTGAGAACCTAATTCTAATCCTTTAGCGACGTGACATATTAATACCTGTTTATCTAAGTCATTTAATAGTTTATTAATTTCTTTAGAAACTGTACGTATAGCTTTAACTGGTACAGCTAAGACAAGTAAGTCACCATGGGTAACTGCTTCCTTTAAATCATTTGTTGCACGAATTGATTCGTTTAACTCAATATCTTTTAAATATTTTTTATTTGAATGGTTATTATTTATTTCATTAATTGTTTGTTCGTTTCTACCGTACATTAGTACGTTATGATGATTAGAATCAAGCACCATTGCCAAGCTTGTTCCAAAACTTCCAGTTCCAATCATTGAAATATTCATGATATCTCTCCTGCATTAATTTCTTTTACGTGTAATAATATGAATTGGTGTACCAGTAAAATCAAACGCTTCTCGTAAGCGATTTTCTAAATATCTCTTATAACTAAAGTGCATGAGTTCAGGATCATTTACAAATACGACAAATGTCGGTGGTGAAACACTTACTTGTGTGCCATAGAAAATGTTTAGTCGTTTACCAGTTTTATCTGTAGGTGTTGGATTCATTGCGACACTATCTACAAGTACTTCATTTAATGTACTAGATTGTACTCTTCTTTTATGTGCTTCATCTGCAACATGTATTAACGGAAATAGAGTATGTACTCTACTTTTAGTTTTTGCTGATACAAAAGCAATCGGAGCATAATCTAAAAATCTAAACTGATCTCTAATTTTTAACTCAAACTCACGCATTGTTTTTGTATCTTTTTCAACTGCATCCCATTTATTTACAACGATAATGATCGCACGTCCCGCCTCATGTGCGAGCCCTGCAATTCTTTTATCTTGCTCTCTAATACCTTCTTCACCATTTAAAACAATTAATACAACGTCACTACGTTCAATCGCAACGTTTGCTCTTAATACTGAATATTTTTCAGTACTTTCATATACTTTTCCTCGTTTTCTAATACCTGCAGTATCTACAAAAGTATAATTTACACCGTCTTTTTCTAATTTACTATCAATGGCATCACGTGTTGTACCAGCAATATTTGAAACGATGACACGCTCTTCACCTAAAATAGTATTTACTAAACTCGATTTACCAACATTTGGACGACCAATTAATGACACTTTTATTGAATCGTCGTCTTCTAATTCATAGTTAAGTGATTTAAAATTGTCTATAACTTCATCTAGTACATCTCCAAGACCAAGTCCATGTGAGCCTGATACTGGATAAGGTTCACCTAATCCTAATTCATAGAACTGATAAATTTCTGATCGTAATTCATATGAGTCTATCTTATTAACCATTAATACAACAGGCTTTTTAGATCGGTGAAGCAGATGAGCGATATGCGCATCATCATTAGTTACACCTTCTCTACCATTTACAACCATAACAATAACATCTGCCTCATCAATTGCGATTTCTGCTTGCATTGCAATTTCGTTTTGAAACAGACTATTTTCTAATTCAATTCCACCAGTATCTATAATATTAAATTCATGGCCAAGCCACTCACCTGTTGAATAGATACGGTCTCTTGTAACACCTGGAGTATCTTCTACAATAGATTTTCTTTCTCCAATAATCCTATTAAATAAAGTTGACTTCCCAACATTTGGACGTCCAACTACAGCAACCGTAGGTATCATTTATATTTCCCTCTTTTCTTTTATTATTCTATCATAATTACAGTTTTATTTATAAAAAAATAAAGAGCGAGTTTCCTCGCTCTTTAAATATAATTAAAGGCCTAAGTCTTTAAGTTTGTCTCCTAAAATATCTCTTAATGTTGGAGCATCATCTTCGTCATCTTTATAAACTGTTTTTTCTTTATTTTGAGTTTGTGGTTGACGTTTAGGTTTTTCTTTTGTTGCTTTAATTGATAATGAAGTTTTCTCTTCCTCTTCATTAAAGCCAATGATTTTAACTTCTACTTCTTGTTCTGGCTTTAATACGTCTTCTGGGTGCTCGACATGATCATATGAAATTTCTGAGATGTGTACTAGACCTTCAACACCGGGTGCAACTTCAACAAAAGCACCAAAGTCAACTAGGCGTTTTACAGTACCTTTAACAACATCGCCAACTTCGTGTTCATTTGAGAATTCTTCAAATGGACTTTCGCCAGCTTGTTTAATTGAAAGTGATAATCTTTCATTATCTTTGTCGACTGAAAGTATTTTAACATTTACTGTGTCGCCAATATTTACAGCATCCTCAACACTTTCAACTCTTTCGTAGCTGATTTCAGAGATGTGAACTAAACCATCGATACCGTTAACATTAACGAAAGCACCAAAGTTTGTTGTACGAACAACTTCCCCTTCTACCACTGAACCTTCTTCAAGTGAATCGAAGTTTTTAAGAATTTCTTCTTTTTCAGCAGCTTCTTCAAGTACTCTTCTGTTTAGGATGATACGGTTATTTGATGGATCAACATCTTCAACTTTAACGTCTAAAGTTTGTCCGTCAAATTGATTTAAATCTTCAACAAACTGTGTTGAAATAAGTGAAGCTGGTATGAAACCACGTGCACCAACATTTACTACTAAACCAGCTGGTACAACTTCAATTACTTCTGCTTGGATGACTTCATCATTGTCTTTTTTACTTTGTAACTCACTATATGCTTCTTCAGTTTCATGTTGACGTACTGAAATCACTACAGTGTTTTCATCTTCGATTTTAATAACTTTAGCAGTAACCTCATCTTCAAGACTAACCACTTCGTCTGTTGTTTCAATACGCTTAGAAGTTAATTGACTAATTGGAACAATTCCTTTAGTACCGTCTTCTAATTCAACTTCAACAAATTTTTCTTCAACTTTAGAAACTTTACCAGTAACAACGTCACCTTCGTTGTATTTTGAGCTTACAGTTTCTTCAGTGTTTTCTACTTCTTCAAATTTTTCTTCGTTAGTCATACTGTTATCCTCCATTTTAAAACGCTTAATACTATTAAGTTCCTATAATTTATCCGATTTGTCAAGGTGTAATGGACCTTTTAACAAATTATTTAGATTATTTTCTAAAATTTTAGTAATATCTTTTCTCTTATATCCTTCTTCACGTAATTGCTTCGTATATATTGGTTGACCAAATATAATTGTAACACCATTTTTATCTTTATAACTACCTCGAATCGCAACAGGTACAATTGGTGCTTTCGCACTCATTGCGATAAAGCTTGCGCCTTCTTGCAGTGGTGTTAAATCATCCTTACCAGTTTTATTTCTCGTTCCCTCAGGAAACATAAGTAGCATTCTGCCTTCTTTTAATGCCTCAATTGAAGTTTTTAAAGCAGCACGGTCACCTTTACCTCTATTTACTGGAATTGCGTTTAAATTTCTAATCGCTGCACCGAATAGTTTATTTTCAAACAGCTCAGATTTAGCGAAAAATGACATCTCACGCTTTACAGAAATTCCAACGGCAGGTGGATCATGTAAAGACTTATGATTGGCTGCGAGTAGAACTGGGCCTTCTTTTGGGATATTTCCTTCTCCAATAACTGTTATTTTATGTGCCACTCTGTAATACAAAGTAACGAATATTTTCATAATTTTGTAAAACATTAACTGTCCACCTTTTTTGCGTAATTTAATATTTCATTCGCAACCTCATCGATTGTCATATTATCAGTGTTTAATTCGATTGCTGAGTCAGCTTTTCTAAGTGGGGAATGTGTTCTAGACATATCACTTTCGTCACGTGCGACAATTTCTTTTATTAAGTCATCGAGTGTAATATCATTTCCTCTTGCTTCTTCTTCAATAAGTCGTCGTTTTGCACGGATTTCTGGACTTGCAGTTAAATATATTTTTAATTCAGCATCGGGTATAACAACTGTACCGATATCTCTACCATCCATAACTATACCTTTATCGTGGGCGATTTGTTGTTGGAGTTTTACGAGATACTCTCTTACAAAATCTAATGAAGCAAATTTACTAACGTTATTTGTAACTAGACTTGATCTAATTTCATTTGTAACGATTTTTTCATTTAGAAAAACTTCACCATTTTCTCCAAAATCAATTGTAATGTTTTTAATATTCGACGCATCTAATTTTGAATCACTATTTAAAGCATATAATGTTACCGCACGGTACATTGCACCTGTGTCTAAATATTTATAGTTGAGTTTTGATGCGACGATTTTAGCGATAGTACTTTTTCCAGCAGCAGCTGGCCCATCGATTGCAATGTTGATTTTTGTCATGTAGTACACCTTTTCTATGGAATAATTAATTGTTGCCCAACGGATAAGTTATTTCCTGAAATTCCATTGGCATCTCTAATTTTTTGAACGTTTTCTTCGCTACCACTACCGTAATAATTAATTGCTATACGGTAAAGGTTATCTTTTGCTGTAACGACGTGAGTTTCCCCAACTGTTTCTTCTTCATTATCTTCTTCATCTTTCGTTTCTTCTTCTTTATCACGTTGTTCTTGTTCTTGCTTTTTACGTTCTTCAGCTAGACGGCTTTCTTCTTCTTGACGCTGTTTTTCTCTTTCAGCTTCTTGTTGCTTACGCTTTTCATCTGCTTCTTTTTTAGAGTTTATTTCAGATTGTCCAAGTTTTTCTAGACTTGCTATTTGCTTTTCAGAATATTGTGCTGCTTTTGACTGATCATCAGCACTGTTTTTATCTTCTTTTTTGTCACTCTTACTATCATTGTCACTTTCTTTTTTGCCAGATTTACTATCTTTTTTATCTTCTTCTTTTTTAGCAAACTCTTTTTCTAATTCAGCTTTTTTATTTTCGAAGTCTTTGTCAACTTCTCTAGTATCTTTACCTTCATTATCATCAACAGCTGCACTCTCTTCGAAACCGTCACCAGATGGCCAGAAGTTAGAAACAATCATGGCACCGAGAACTAACGTAATAGGAATTAACAGAGCAATTAAAGCAATGAGTGATTTTTTATTTCTATTTTTATTTATACTGTCTTTAGTGAAATGGTTATTTTTAAATTCTTTAACTTTAGATTTTGATTCATTAAACTCTTTAGAAAATTGATTTTTATATTTTGCAGATTTATTTTTCAATGAAGATGCAGACGAAGCAATTAACGTCTTAAATCCTGTATCTTTGTTTTCTTTTTCTTTATTTGTATGTTTACTTGAGGATTTAGCGTTTTCTTTTTTTACATCTTCTTTATTATACTTTGCACTTCGACTAAATTCCTTATCGACTTTGTTTTTTCTAGTTCGGCGTCTTGGTTGATCATTTTTATTCGTATCACTACGTTTATGTTGTATATCTTTGTAAAAATCGTCTTTCATATTTCATTCCTACCCTACCTACTTTAGTAATTCTCATTATAGTATTTTTTACTACACTTTGAAAGTATATTCAAATCTTCATATTTAGTAAGTACAATGAGTTGAAAAGGTGTGCTAAAAATTTTAAGATTAATTTATTGAAGAGGTGACATTAGGTGAATTTAAAATATACAATTTCTGATCAAGATACATGTATCGCTTGCGGTGCATGTGGGGCATCTGCACCGAATATTTTTGATTACGATGATGACGGGATTTCTTATTCTATATTAGATGATAATGAAGGAATTACTCCTGTACCTGAAGAACTATTAGGTGAGTTAGAGATGGCCTTTTTAGGATGTCCTACGGATTCTATAAAAGTTGCAGATGAAAGTTTTGATGGTGATCCTTTAAAATTTGAATAATTAAAAAGAGGACAACACTTTATGAGTGTTGTCCTCTTTCTTTTTGTTTCTTTAAAATTGGAATAATTTTTATATGAACAAAGTAAATAACTAGCCCAAGTAATATTCCTTTAACGATATTAAATGGAATAATACCAGCGGTTACTAATGTTTTCACATTTTCAAAAACATCTCTTTGATCAAGAATCATCCCATATAACGGAAGTAATATGAAATAGTTTAGTACTGATAGCACAAGTGTCATTACAATCGTGCCGACACCTATACCAATAACAAGAGATTTTTTTGTTTTTGTTCTTACGTAAACTAAATATAAAGGTAATAAATAACTTAATGATGCAAGTAAGTTTGCAATTGGTCCAATTGGTTCACTAGATACTATAAAGCTATAAATAATTATCTTTATAAAGATAATTAAAACTCCAACACCTCCACCAAACACCGCAAAACCAATGTAAGCTGGTAAGTCACCGATATCAAATTTTAAAAATGGTGGAAAAAATGGTAATGGAATGCTGATTAACATTAAAATAAATGAAATTGCTGATAAAATACTAATCATTAATATTTTATATGTGTGAGATTTCTTCATTGTTGCCCCTCTTTACTTAGAGTAATTATAAATGTTGTACCTTTGTTGTATTCACTCTCAACATCTATCGTACCATTATGTTTATTAATAATGCTTTTTACGATACTTAACCCAAGTCCAGTGCCTTGTTTACCACGAGTTCTTGCTTTATCTTCTTTAAAAAATCGTTCGAAGATACGATTTAATGTTGAGGCTTTCATACCGATTCCTGTATCAGAAATTTTAATAGTTATATTATTTTTATTCTCGTTAAGAGTAATTATAATAGAGTCACCAGCAGTAGTGTAACGTATCGCATTATCAATTAAATTAGTAAACACTTGATACATTTTATCATAATCAAAAGGGAATATTGAATTTTCTAACGTATTTATAACCTTAAAATTTAAGTTATTATCTTTTGCTTCATAACTAAATCGTTTTTCAATATCATCCATAAGTATATTAAAATCATTATCTTTAATATTAAATAAATCAGAGTTAAACTCAAGTTTATTAACTTCAATTAACTCGTTAATTAAGTGATTCATTCGATCAGACTCATCTTTAATAATACTAAGCATACTATTTACTTCTTCTTTATCAGTTACAATACCATCTAACAGTGCTTCACTATAACCAGTAATCATGACCATCGGTGTTTTTAACTCATGGGATACGCTCGATATAAATTCAGCACGCATATCCTCTAACTTTTTCTCACTCGTAATGTTGCGTATTGTAACTGTCACACCGATATTTTCAGAATAGACAACAGGTGTAAAGGATATTTCAACATACGTATCCTCGTTTACAGACTCTGTGATTGAAAAAGATTCAAAATTGACTTTAGTTTTATCTAAATAAAAATTAATCGTATCGACGAGAGATTCTTGATGAATAATTTCTTTTAACCAGATATCTCCTTCTTTGTTCCTAAAAATAGTATTGTTATTTTCATCGAAAAATAAAATACCATCAGAAATCGAGGTGAATATAGATTCTCGTAAATTTTTTTCATGTTCTAAGTTTCTAATATTATCTTTAATATCTTCACTCATTTTGTTAAATGCTAAAGTCAATTCACCAATCTCATCAAAACTTTTTACCTCGAGTTTACTAAACTGACCACTCGCCATTTTTAAAGAAGCATCTCTTAAAGCAATTAATGGATCTGTAATTTTACGGATGAGTAAAAAAGAAAATAGAGTTGTCACAATAAATATAATAAACGCACTAATAGAAATAATCATCGTAATATCACGAATTGATTTATAGATCGGAGACATATCAGAGTATTTAATAAGTAATGTATCAGTATCATAATACTGTGACATATTTAAAACTTTAACCATATACTCTTTATTTTCACCGTGTTTTATAAAAAGTGTATCACTATTAGATTCTCTATCATTAATAATATAATCAAAAATAATTTTATCGGTTTCAGAATTTGCTGATACATAACGGCCATTTTGGTAGACGATTAAATTGTTTTCTGTATGCACTTTTTGAGTATTTATTGCATCTTCATGATGCATCAAAATTTCTTGTTCAATACGTTCTAAATCATTTAAAAGATTATTTTCACTATTATTTAAAGCATAATTTTTAAAGTAAAACGTTAAACTGATAGACAATATAATTAAAACTGCGGTAACTATTACAATAATAGTAAACCACAGTTTTACGACTAAACTATCTCTTAAATTCATTCAGAAACCACGAATTTATAACCAATTCCCCAGACAGTTTGAATCATTAAGCTTGCATCTACTGATACATCACTTAATTTTTCTCTTAACCGTTTAATATGAGTATCTACAGTTCTTAAATCACCATAGAACTCATATTTCCAGACCTCTTTTAATAATTCTTTACGATCAAATACTTTATCCGGATTTTCAGCTAAAAATAATAGTAATTCATATTCTTTCGGTGTTAAATTGACATATTGTCCATCAACAGTTACTCGGTGTGCATCATTATCAATCTCTAAATGTTCAAAAATTATTATATCACGATTATTTGTATCAAATTTCATATATGCTGTTTCAGATGATCGCTTTAATATTGCTTTTGTTCTTTGAAGTACTTCTCTTGGTGAGAAAGGTTTTTTTACATAATCATCTGCTCCAGCCTCAAAGCCTTCTAAAATATCATTCTCTTCACTTTTTGCTGTGAGTAAAAGAATTGGAGTGGATTTATGTTGTCTTAACTCTTTAGTTACTTCAATACCATCTTTACCTGGCATCATAATATCTAAAATGATTAAATCAAAATCTTCATTTAACGCAAGTTCTAAAGCTTCTTCTCCATTTTCTGCTTCAGAAACTTCAAAATCATCTGTTTCTAAGTAAAGTATAACGAGTTTTCGAATTCTTTCTTCGTCATCGACAACTAAAATCTTACGTTTAGACATATAATCCCTCCTTTAAGCGTATGAATGTAGACCTGCAACAATTAGGTTAATCGCAACTAAGTTAAAGAGTATTAAGAAGAATCCAGCGACAGCTAGCCATGCAGATTTTTCACCCTCATAACCTCTATTGATACGTAAGTGTAGAAAAATTGTGTAGAACATAAACGTTATAAAAGCCCATGTTTCTTTAGGGTCCCATCCCCAGAATCTACTCCATGCAGCTTGTGCCCATATTGCAGCAAAGAATAGTCCACCTAATGCAAATAATGGGAAGCCGATAATTACTGAACGGTAACCAATGTCGTCCATTAAGTTTAAATCTGCTTTATTAGCAAGAGGCTTAAATAACGTATAGAGTCTTCTTCTAGCTATTAAACGAAGTAAACCATAAATAATTAAGCCAACACCAACTGACCAAATGACTGTGTTTAATGAGTGTGCTTTTATAATTGGTGGTAATTCAATGCCAGTTGTAAAATGATCAGCCTTGTCATATTCATTTCCACCGATATTTTTAACAGGAATTGCATCGTCATAATTTACTAAGCTCGGTAAGTGATATGTTACAACTTCTTCTTCACCCTGTTGATTTACATAATAGAAATCAGCTTCATAATTCACAATACCTCTCATAACAATCATCATTATCATAAATGTAAAGATAACAATGACAAAATAAGAAATACCTTCTAAGAAAAATGTTCTCCATGACTTTTCATCTGCTGGTACAATTTTTATTAAGTAAATAATTCCTGCAACTGCACTCATAGATAAAATACCGTATGAAATTGTTACTGTGATTACGTGAATAGCTAACCAGTTACTTTGTAGTGCTGGGATTAATGGTGCAACATCTGTTGAGAAAAGTGCACCATATCCAAGTAATAATAACGAAATAGGGATTGCAAATAATCCAAAGACTTTCGTTTTATAGTAATGGTAAGTGACGAGATAACCAAATATAAGCATAATTGAGAACATTGCAATAAACTCAAATAAGTTTGACACCGGTGCATGTCCAGTCGCTAGCCATCTAAATATAAAGTAAGCTAGCTCTAAAATAAATGCGATTGTAACTATCCATACTGCGATATTTGCATATTTAGAAGATCTTTTAGAGCTAATGCTCATACCGAGTGGAATAAGCGAAATTAGCAGTAATATAAAGCCGATATAAATAGATATATTACTGATTTGTAAAAATAAATGATCTGACATAAATATTATCCTTTCATTCGTTCATCATGAACTTTAGAATCACTGTCTACTACTTCTCCTAAATTACGTTTTTCAAGTATTTCATTAATTTCTTTTGAAATACTATAGTAATTTCGGTTCGTATGAGCAGCGAGTGTTAAACCATTATCAGAGTTAATCCATATACGTCTATGATTAACATAAGACCCAATAAACACTCCAATTAGGAATATAATAAATCCTGAAGCAATTAAGAACAATGTTTTATCTTTTTTCAATGTTAGAACACTAGACATTTCATTTTCCATCGATACAAATTTAACGTTATACATATTGTCTTCTGTTATTTCTGTCGTATCTTGTATTTGTATTAATGAATACTCTTCATTATTATCATTGTCTTTAACTTCAAAAATAAATGCTGGATTTCTTGGGACCGGAGTCTGTGAAATTAATCCACCATTAGAACCGATTTCTAGAAAATCTGGAGCGTATGCTCTTAGACGAATATCAAAGTCCGTATTATCTGTGCCTTTAATTGTAAATTCTTCTTCAGGGTCTTTTAAGTTAATTTCAAATGGTTCAGAAATAACATTCCCATCATCATCTTGAATCTCAAACGTCATAGATTTCATTGCAGAATTATCAAAACTTGATTGATATAAGTGATAACCATCAAATTTAAATGGATGATTTACTTTAATTTCAGCACGATCAACTTCTTTTAATTCTGGCTCTGATCCGACGATATCTGAAGTTTCATTTTCATAAAATGTAATATTGGTTTGATAATTACTCGCAAGTGCTTCTTGATTTTCTAGGGACTTATCAAAAACAGTTCCTGCATCCTTATCATACGTATCAATAATAAATTCATCGTTTTTAATATAATATTTACTATCAGTTCCAGGTAATTTGACTGTTTCACCCTCTGGTGCGTATACAAGTTCATCTAAGTACATTCCTGGAAAGAATCTTAACATACTGCCGATTAGTAATATTATAAGACCAGTGTGGTTAATATAAGGACCGTATCTTGAGAGACGTCCTTTTTCAAGTAAATAAGAATTCTCTTCTTTACGTACCTTGTATCTTTTTTTCTCTAAATCTTTGACTAGACTTTCTACATCATCTTTTGATGCCTCTTCATTATGTAAATATATTCGTTGTCTTTTGTAGTAGGATGGGTGCTTTTTAACACCTTGATTTTTTAAAGATTTAAATAATGGTACGCCGCGGTCAATCGATGCTGCAATAATTGATAACGCGAGCATTGCATTTAAAAGTAAAAACCACCAAGAAGAATATAAGTTATGGAAACCTAAGTTGTAGTAAAGTGTACCAAAAGTTCCATAATGCTCTTTATAATAATCTGCGGCATCAACACCTACAGGTATGAAATACTCTTGAGGTAAAATTGTACCAATTGCTGAAGCAATTGCGATTAGGGCAATAATAATTACACCATTACGAATGGACGTGAAGAATATCCAAATCTTATCAAATAAAGATGAAGATTTTACCTTAGAGCGGACCGCACTTCCATCATATCTCATAACGTCTTTTATTTTCTTTTTGTCATAATCATCATTGATTAATAACCCGCATGACTGACAAAGTTGAGTCCCTGGTGGATTGACATGCCCACAATGTGGACATTCAATATATTCGTTTTCTTTAGACATGTTCACTCACCTTAATCTGTTACTTCGTTAATAAAGTCTTGAATATCCTCTTTAGTTAACTGATATTCTTGTTTTTTAACAATTTTATTGTTTTTATCAACCGCAATTGTTGTAGGTAGCGGGCCTACATTATATTCTTGAGTTACACTGCGATCTTTGTCCATAGCCATTGGAAGACTAATTTCCTCTGGTAGACCAGATAAGAATTGGTTAATTTGTTGACTATTTTCAGATACATTCACAGTAATAATAACGAAATCATCATTATCAGCTGTAACATAAGCTTCGTTTAAATCGGGCATTTCTTCACGACATGGTTTGCACCAAGTCCCCCAAAAGTTTAAAATAACACCCTTATCTTTTGTTACATCATATAAGTGAACATCTTCACCGTCAGTTGTTTTTAATTTAAAGTCAATCGCAGTATCACCAACTTTTGTCGATTGATTTTTAGAACTAAAGTTAAACCATAATGTGGCAGCCGTTAAAATAACGATGCCTACAATTATAGTGATACGTAATATATTTCGCGCTTTCTTATTCACTCGCTATAGCCTCCTAGAAATATATAATTAAATTATAACAATAAATCAATAGCTGATTAGTCACAAATATGACAAATTTGAATCATTTTGAAACTGCTTTTGCATGACCAATCAACTTTTTCACTTCGTGTGGCGTTAAAAATCTATAATCACCAGTTGGTACTCCCTCGATTGTTAAAAAGTCATAACCGATTCGTTTCAGTTTTTTTACTTCAGCACCGAAGTATTCAAACATACGTCTTACTTGGTGATTTCTACCTTCAATTATCGTTATTTGAACAATCATGTCCATACTTTTCTTATCTCGAATAATTTCGACTCTTGCTGGTGCTGTTTTCCCATCTTCTAACATAATTCCGTATTCTAATTCTTTTAACTCTTCACTAGATAAATTACGATCGATTTTAACACGGTATGTTTTTTCTACTTCGTAACGTGGATGTGTCATATAATTTGTAAACTCGCCATCATTAGATAAAAGTAGAATGCCTGACGTATCATAGTCAAGTCTTCCAACAGGATAAATTCTAGTGTTTAAGTGGTCGAATTTATCGACGACTGTACGTCGATCTTTATCATCCTCTACTGTCGAAATTTCTCCAGTCGGTTTATGATATAGAATGTAAATTGGCTCTTCATTTTCAATTTCAATACCATTCACTTGAACTTTATCTTTTGGACCAACAAAAGTTGCGAGTTCTTTACACACTTCATCATTTACTTTCACTTGTCCATTTAATATTAAAGTTTCCGCTTTTCTTCTTGAAGTAATTCCAGCATCTGCAATTTTTTTATTTAATCTTACTTTACTCATTATCTTCTCCTTTTAAATTACTGAAAAATAGTTCAATATGTTCATCTTCTTCTATTTCATCAGCACTTGGTAAGTCATTGATTGTTTCTAGTCCAAAAACCTCTAAAAATGTTTGCGTTGTTTTATAAAATGTACGTCGATCATTTTTAATCGCAACTCTTTCAATTAAAGATTTGTTTAATAACGTATTAATTGGACCATCGGGTGAAACACCCCTTAAGTCTTCAATAACACCTCTTGCTACTGGTTGATTATACGCAATGATTGACAATACTTCCAAGGCTTGATTTGATAGTTTGTTTTTTGGTCGTTCTTCGAGTAGTTTTACGACATACTCTTCAACTAAAGGTGTCGTTTTTAAATAATATATATCATCGTATTTTAAAATCATAAAATGAGGCTTATTATAATTGTTTACTTCTTCTTCTAATTCTTTCGTTGTAATTGGTACGTGCTTTATCAATAGAGATTCTTTTACACCAATATCTCCTGCTAAGTATAGCATCGCTTCAATAATATCAATCTTTTTTAAATCCATTCTTCTTGTTCCTTTAGTTTTGTAAATATATATTCATTGTTATTATTTTCTACTTTAAATATGTTTAAACTTAAAAATTCAAGCAATGTTAAAAACACTTGAACAACTTGATGATTTTTTACATCTTTTGAAAACAAATCTGTTAAAGATAATTTAGACGAATGTTTAAATTGATCTTGTAAAAATGAAACTGCATCTTCATGTGTATACGATTCAGATTCTATAAAACTTGTAGATGACTGCACCTCTACTCTTTGTCTTACTTTGTTATATGCGTCCATTAATTCAGATAAAGTAATCGACAGCTCTTCATTGACATAAACCTCATCAAATTCATGTGGTGCTTTTACTAAATACTTTTCAGCTTCTTCTTTTAATTGCCTTAATTCCTCAGAGTACATTTTATAGTTTTGGTAATCAAGTAACTGAGTCACTAGCTCTTCCCTTGGATCTTCATCAAATTCTTCTAATGGAGGTTCTGGTAGTAACATTTTGCTTTTAATTCTTAACAATTCACTTGCCATCACTAAATATTCGCTGGCAACATTAATTTCTAGGGCGTTCATCTTTTGAATATAATTCATATACTGCTCAGTAAGAACACTCATCGGTATATCATAGATATCAATTTCAAGTTCTTTAATTAAATGTAATAGTAAATCAAGTGGCCCGTGAAACGCATCGAGCTTAACCTCATAACCTTCCATCCTATATACCTCCAACTCTATAATGAAAAAAGACTAAACATAACGTTTAGTCTTAGACGACGTACATCCAGTACACATAGCCCCATATAAGTGAAACGATTAAAATAAATAAAAATAAGAATATTTTTGATTTATTCATCTATTTTAATTCTCCTAAGAAGCTTTCTCCATGTGTCTTAAATGAAACATCAAAGTTCTCTGCAATTGTAGCTGCGACGTCGCTGTATGAATCACGAGCTTTGATTTCTTTAAAGTCTAAATCTTGTTTAGATGTTACGAGTAACGGAACATATTCACGTGTATGATCTGTTCCTTTAAACGTTGGATCGTTTCCGTGATCTGCAGTGATAATTAATAAATCGTTATCGTCTAATTTATCTGATATTTCTGGTAAGCGGTCGTCAAATTCTTTTAAGGCATTCGCATAACCTTTACTATCTCTTCTGTGACCATATACCGCATCAAAATCGACTAAGTTAGTAAATGATAAGCCTTTAAAATCTTTATCCATAACGTCTAGTAGCTTATCAACACCATCCATATTATTTTTTGTACGAACCATATCTGTAATTCCTTGACTGTTAAAGATGTCATTGATTTTACCAACAGCATAAACTGTGTAGTCATTTTCTTTCAGAGCATCTAAAACTGTCGGTTCAAATGGACTTAATGCATAGTCATGGCGATTTTCAGTACGTGTAAATTCCCCTTTTCCTTCTCCAATGAATGGTCGAGCAATCACACGTCCAACTAAAAATTCTTCCGATAATGTAATCTCACGTACAGTTTCACAAATATCGTATAACTCATCTACCGGAATGATATCTTCATGTGCTGCAATTTGTAAAACAGGGTCTGCAGATGTATAAACGATGATATTGCCTGACTCCATATGTTCTTCACCGTAATCATCAATTACATCTGTCCCAGAATAAGGTAAGTTACATACAACTTTACGATTTGTTTTTTCTTCAATTTGACGGATGAGTTCTTCTGGGAATCCATTTGGATATGTTTTAAATGGTGTTTTAATATTAAGTCCAGCAATTTCCCAGTGACCAGTCATCGTATCTTTACCACGAGAAATTTCACTCATTTTAGTGTAAAAAGCTTTACTTTCATTAACGCAATTCAGGTTTGGCAAGTCATCGATACAACCTAAACCTAATTTTTCTAAGTTTGGTAGCTTTACATCTTTAGACTGTAGTGCGTGTTTTAACGTGTGCGCACCAATGTCACCAAACTCTTCCGCGTCCTTTGCTTCACCAATTCCTACAGAATCTAATACAACTAAATGTATTCTATTAAACATTATTAAACCTTCTTCCTTTATTTTCGAGGATGAAACTTATCGTACATCTCTTTTACAGATTTCTTAGATAAATGTGTGTAAATTTGTGTAGTTGCAATATCCGTATGACCAAGCAATTCTTGGACAATTCTAAGATCTGCACCATTCTCAATTAAATGTGTTGCAAATGTATGTCTAAATGTGTGTGGTGTTATATTCTTTAACACACCACTCATTTGACCATACTTTTTAATCATTTTCCAGACACCCTGTCTAGAAAATGGCTTTCCTCTATTTGTTATAAATAAAGCATCTATATCATTTGATTTTAACAATTCTATACGAGTATTTTCAATATATTCTCTAAGTAACCCTGCAACATAATCAGTAATTGGGATAATTCTTTCTTTTTGACCTTTACCCATAACAGAAATAAAACCCATCTCAGAGTTAACGTCTAACGTCTTCATATCGATTAATTCTGATACTCGAATACCTGTACCATATAATAGTTCCATCATCACTTTGTCTCGTATACCTGCTGTTGTTTGTTCAGGAGTATTTAAAAGTATCTCCATTTCTTCAATTGATAAACTATCTGGCAACGTTTGTTCTACTTTAATACTATTTAATAAAGCTGCAGGATTTTTCTCAGTCTTCCCATCATTAATTAAAAATTGATGGAAGTTTTTTAAAGTAGATTGTAAACGGGCAAGTGTTTTTGAACGTTTTCCTTTTTCTTTTTCAACTTTTAAAAATTGAATAATGTCTGTCGGCGTAATTGTATTAAATGTTAATTGACGTTCTTCTAAAAAGTTTTGATATAGCACTAGATCTTGTTTATAAGAATCTAAAGTACTTTCTGATAAGCCTTTTTCAATCTTTAAAAAAGATAAATAATCTTGAACGTCTCTTTCGTTTTCATTATTCATTTGATTCATCCTTTAATTGACACTCTCTACAAACACCATGAAACGTTAAACGATGATTTAACACTTTAAACTTATAATCATGTTCAACTATCTTTTCAACGTCATAAAGTAAATCGTCTTCAACTTCAATGACCTTACCACAATTTACACAAATTAAGTGATGGTTATAATGTTTTGCGCCTGATTGTTTAAAATCATAACGAGACACACCATCACCGAAGTTTGCTTTATCAATAATTTTTAAATCGTAAAGTAACTCTAACGTTCTATAAACTGTCGCAAGTCCAATTTCTGGATATTGTTCTTTTACACGCTGAAATATATCTTCAGCACTTAAATGTTTACTTTTATTTTCTAAAAGAACACTAAGCGTCACTTCTCTTTGAGGTGTGAGTTTATAACCTGATTTATGTAATTGTTCTTTTACTGTATTCATTTTCGATTTCACTTGCACCACTCCGATTTTCACTCATAATTATACTAGAAATGGTGCTTATTTAAAATAGTTTAAATAAAATCAATAAATCACTCCTTTATTTATAATCATTTGAATATAGAACATGCTGTACACCAACAACTGTTTTTGCATCTTTAAAAGTACCATTTCTCAGTTTCTCTTCTAACTGAGATAATTCAATTTTCTCCAATTCTAAAAACTCATCGTCATCTAATTGCTGCTGATTTAATGATAGACCTTTTGCTTCAAATAAATGAATCTTCTCATTTGAGAATCCAGGTGATACATAAAATTCATGAAGTTTTTTTACATCTTCTGCAACTAGTCCTGTTTCTTCTTTTAATTCTTTAAATGCTGTTTTCTCTGCATCGTCTTCTGGCTCGATTTTACCAGCAGGAATTTCGAGTAATACTTCTTCAGTTGCGATTCGATACTGTTTTACGAAATACATATAACCATCATGCACTGCAATTATTCCAACAGCACCTTGATGGTATACGACTTCACGTTTACTTGCTTCACCATTTGGAAGCTCTACGTCGTATACATTAACGTCAATAATTTTTCCGTTATAAATATCTTTTTTAGATAACTTCTTTTCAATTAATTGTTCATTATTTTGATTCATAATTATATACCTCACTATATTCAAAACATTTTTTAAGCTATAATTATTTATATATTAATTGTAAACGTTAGGTGTGATATTTTGAAATATTTTGTAACGAAAGATAACCAGTCCATTTCTCAATTTGCCTTAGGATGTATGACGTTACCACTTGATAATCGTGAAGAACTTAGTGATATTATTAGATTATCTTTTGAAGAGGGAATAAACTACTTTGATACAGCTGATTTATACCAATATGGTAAAAACGAAGCTGTCATTGGATCATTTCTTCATGACTATGGTCAATTTTTTGATTATATAATCGGGACAAAAGTAGGAAATGAATTTGATTCAGCGCTAAGAGAAAAAATAAGATGGAATCCAAATGGTGATTATATTAAGCAAGCGGTTAACCAGTCTAAACTTAGACTCTCTAGAGATGTTATTGACTTATTAATGCTTCATGGTGGGACGATACACGATAACATGGATGATACGATTTCAGCGTTCGAATCTTTAAAAAATGATGGTCATATTAAAAGTTATGGAATATCGACAACGAGAAAAAATGTCATCGACTATTATAAAGAAAATAGTCATCTATCTGTTTTAATGACACCGCTAAATATTATCGATAATCGAGGCGAAGAATACTTAGACGATAATTATACATTTTTAGCACGTGGACCTCTTATGCAAGGTCTTTTAACAGAAGAGTATGATGATGCGTTAAAAACAAAATTTAAACATGGTTATATGGGATATTCAGTTGATGAGTTAAGAGAAATAATCATTATGATAAGAGAATACGGTTATCCTCTTGAAGAGATTGCTTATAAATATTTAATCGATAAAAATGTGGTTATCGTTCAAGGCATTAGCAGTGTCGCCCAATTAAAGAAAAACTTACGACATTACTACAATGCTAAAAACATTCCTGATGAGGTTGTTGAGGAAATACGCTCTAAAATTAAAACGAAACGATATAAAAATAATCGCCAAATGGAAAATGTTAAAAAAATACAACCAGATAATAAAAGAAAAGCTTTTAGAATTGGAAAGAAAAATAGTCGCTAAAATAGCGACTATTTTTCTATATTTTCCTTGGAATTTCAACTCTTAAAAAGTCATGTGCGATTAAAATACCTTTTGGAAGCTTACTTATAAATTGTTTTAAAAATTCTTCTTCATACCGGTTACTTATATGTGTAAAAATATATTGTTTCACATTCAGATCTTTTTGAATATCAAGCACCTTATGGATTTCAGAATGATAATAATCATTCGCTTTTTCGTATTCATAGTCTAAAAATGTTGCCTCATGGATGACGCAATCTGAGTGACTAATTAAATTTAAATAATTAATATCTTCTACAGGTCTTGTATCACCATGAATTGCGATTTTTCGCCCTTTAATTTCTGGTCCTAGAAAGTCTTTTGTATAGTAAACATTATTGTTATGCATAAATGTTTCACTCTCTTTAATTTCACTATAAATTGGACCAGGTTGAATGCCTTCTGCTTTTAATTTTTCGACATTTAAAGAACCTTTTTGGTTTTCTTCCTTAAACATATATAAGAAGCTATCAATATTATGATTTAACCTTTTTACATTAATGTCTACATTTTTAATTTTAAACTGATCACCATCTGTAATTTCAATAAAATCGATTGGATAATTTAAAGTCGTTTCACTCACTGAGAATGTTACATCCAACCATTCTTTTAAACCTTTTGGTCCATAAATTGTGAGTGGTTTACCTTCTCCACCTTGATGTGCACGACTTGATAAAAACCCCGGTAATCCATAAATATGATCACCATGTAAATGCGTTATAAATACATGGTTGATTTTTGATGGTTTAATAGATGTTTTTAGTAGCTGATGTTGTAATGCTTCTCCGACATCGATTAAAAAATACTCGTTAATCTCATTTACCATATCTAAAATGATTGACTGAGTTTTACGAGTTTTTGATGGGAGTCCTGCCGCAGAACCTAATATATTTATATACATAGTGACCTCCATATAAAAGTAATCTAATTATAACATAGTATTCTTGTCTTTTAGATATCATCATGGAATAATATATAGAGGAAAGTAAGGTGACACTGTGGATTCTATACATTTTATTGAGCAGTTTATTGTTTTTATAGAAGATCATTTACGTGAAGATATTAATTTTGACGAAGTATTGATGGATATGGATGTTGAATCTAAAAGTTTTTTAACTTTATTTAATGCATTAGTTGGTATGTCACCGACTGATTATCAAAAACGTCGTCAACTTTCAGAAATCGCATTAGAGGTGTACGATGGCCATCGTCGTCTAACAGATATTATTAAATATTATAATCATAAAGATTTAGCAAAATTTAAAAATGACTATCAAAAAGAATTCGGTATTAGTGTATATGATACCGATAAATATATTGATAAAATATCACTTCAACACAGAATTTCATTTGAAATTAACCCAACAACTAAACAAGAGCCGTTTTCTGAAATGCGTTCACTTGAAGGATTTAGGTTAATCGGTGTGGAAGAATTTTTTAATATGAATGATTATAATCATAAAAAGAAAATGAGATATTTAAATTACCTTTTAAATAGTGGAATTATCGCTGAAATTTTAAAACATAATAACGGTTCATTTAAAGGATTATTTATAATGGAGAGATATAGTTACGGAGATATACAAGTATTTGTCGGAACTGCTTCAGATATGAATACACCGTTTAATTCGACATATATTCCAGCTGGTGATTATCAAATTTTTGAAACAGACGGAAAAGTGTCGACTGAAATAAAAAGTTTATATGAATATATTTTTAGAAGATGGCTCGTTAAAGAAAACAACGATTTAGATCTCACTTTTTCAGTTGAACTGATAAAAGGATTAACACACTCTATCGATGACCCCTCAATTATTCAAGTGTGGCAACCATATATAGAGTAAACGCCCGTTTATATAAACGGGCATTTTTGTTATTTAGTTGCTTGTGACTCAACTATTTTAATTATTAATTCTGTAATTTTATATAATTCTTCAAGTGGCATTCTCTCTGATGTTGTATGAATCTCTTCATATCCTAAACCTAAAATAACTGTGTCGATACCTTGACCTGCAAAAATGTTACCATCACTACCGCCACCTAAAGCGATAATATTTGGCTCACGATCTATTTTTACAGCTGCATCTGATGCAAGTTTCACAGCGTCTGAATCTTCTTTAGAGTGAAGTGCTGGATACATGAAGTCAATGTCAACATCAACTTCTCCACCAAGTTTATGTGCAGCTTCTTTTAATTTAGATTCTATATGTGCTGTTTGTTTAGCGAGTTTATCTTCTTCAAGACTTCTCGCTTCTAAAAGAATATATGCATTGTCTGCAACGATATTTGTTGCTTCTCCACCTTTAATAAGTCCAACGTTTGCTGTCGTAACGTCATCCACTCGACCTAGTGTCATATTACTAATTGCTTCAGCTGCGATGTTAATTGCTGAAACACCGACTTCTGGTTCTATTCCTGCGTGTGCTTTCTTACCGTGAATATGAGCTTCAATTTTATTTTGAGCAGGTGCACGGTTTACAATTGTACCTACTTGACCAGTTCCATCTACAGCATATCCAATTTTACTTTTAACAACTGAAGTATCAAATGCTTTAGCTCCAACAAGTCCTGTTTCTTCACCAACAGTTACAATTACTTCGATATCACCATGTGGGATGTTATTTTCTTTAATCGAACGTACTGCTTCTATTACAGCTGCAACCCCAGCTTTATCATCAGAACCTAAAATTGTTGAACCGTCAGAATACATATAACCGTCTCTAACTTCAGGTTTAACACCTTTACCTGGTTTTACTGTGTCCATATGAACCATAAAGCAAATTGGTTCGATGTTTTCGTTACCTTCTAACGTAAAAAATAAGTTACCTGCACCGTAACCAGTTTTTTCTTGTGTGTCATCTTCAAATCCTTTAAGTTCTAATTCATCAAATAAAGAAAACAGATAATCTGCAATCTCTCTTTCCTCACCTGATTCAGAATCAATTTGAACTAATTCTTTCAACAGTTCTACTACTCTTTCCTTGTTCATTAATTTCCACTCCTAGTTGATTATTGTTAATATTACAAGTATCATAAAAAATATAAATACGAGTAAATGAGGGTTCATGAAATGCCAAAAAAAATGCAAAATATTATTATTTGGGCAATGGTTATTTTAATCGTTGTTTCAGGCTTATTAATGGGTCTTAGCTACCTTACAGCACTATAATAAAAAGTGGTCCATTCTGGACCACTTTTTTAAATATCATCACCGTGTTCCATGAACCATGCTTGAAGATTCGTAATAACACTCATCACGTCATGACCTTCAATTTCATGTCTCTCTATCATATCTACCACTTTTCCGTCTTTGAAAAACGCAAAACTTGGAGATGAAGGTAAAAAGTCTGGAGTGCGTTCACGAACTGCCTCAGTCGCATCTTTTTCTTGTCCAGCGAACACTGTATATAAATGAGTAGGTTTTTTATCAAAATTTAGTGAATGAATTGCCGCTGGTCTAGCGATACCACCTGCACATCCACATACTGAGTTAATCATCACAAGTGCAGTACCCTCTTTGTCGAGCGCTTCATTTACCTCTTCAGGTGTTAGAAGTTGCTCGTATCCAACATCTGTTAATTCTTTTCTAGCATTTTCTACTAGATCTTCCATGTATATTTTGAAATCTAAATCCATAATAGCACCTCTTTACTTTAATAATTAAAGTGTAATGTTAATTTTTTTATTTGTAAAGATTAAAGCGCTATTCACTTGCCGAGTCCTATTATTTAGACTAAACTAAATTAAGTGAGAAAGTTAGTTTAATAATAGCAGGTGTTTGATTCGATGAAAAAAATAATTGCACTATTAATTTTAGTAATTCCTGTTATTTTTGCAGGTTATGGTGTGAAATTAATACGTGATAGTATATTTGGAATTACGATTTGGCCATTTTCTTCACTTGTCTTACAATTTTTAATTGGATTCGTATTATTAGTTGCAGGTGTATGGTTTGTTGCGGGTTATGTATTATATAGAGAACGTAAAAATAATCGTGCACAAGAAAGATTTATGAAAAAAGACGAGAAACAATAATTATTGTTTACTCGTCTTTATTAATTCTTTCGCGTTTTTTATTGCTGCTTCATTAATTGTCGATCCACTTAACATTCTCGCAATTTCTTTAACATGTGCCTCATTATCTAAATATTCTGCTGTAGACACTGTACGATTGTTAATCGTTGTTTTATGCACGTGTAAATGATGATCAGCAACTGCTGCAGCTTGAGGTAAATGCGAGATGGCAAATACTTGACGCGTTTTTGATAATAACTTCATTTTTTCTGCCATTTTTGTTGCGACTTTACCACTTACCCCAGAGTCAATTTCGTCTAAAATAACGAGGGCTTGATTTTCAAACATTGAAAATATAGTTCTTAATGCTAAATTTATTCGTGATATTTCCCCACCTGAGGCTACTTTATTTAAAGGTTTTAATGGTTCACCTTTATTGGTCGTAATGTAAAATTCGACGTTAGAAAATCCTAATTTATTAAACTGACCTTCCTTATTAATAATTTTAAACTCAGCATCTTTCATGTCTAAGTCTTCTAATTCTTTAATAATCGCATTTTCTAAAAAGTCTTTTCTATCCTCACGAATATAATGTAACTTTTTAGCATACTTATTTAATGATTTAAATACTCTTTCTTTTTCAGAAATGAGTTCTTCATATGACTCGCTGAAATTTTTTAAATCATTAATATCAGTTTCAAGTGATTCTTCTAGCGCGATTAACCCTTTAAATGTTTGGTTATATTTTCTCTTTAAATGATTGATATTATTCAATCTTTCCTGAATTTCATTGAGGCGCTCTTCATCGTATTCTAAACTACTTAAATCATGTGTCACTTCACTATTTAACTCATTTAGTAAATGATAACTTTCTTCCAACTGATTATAATAGAGTTTATATTTTTCATCAAATTGATTCATCGTCTCAAGCTGATAGACAACTTCATATAAGAGCGATTGTAAGCTTACGTCACCCTCAAGTATTGTTTTTATTTTTTGAAACACTTCATTTACAGATTCAAAATTGGTTAAATATTCGAGTTCTTTTTCTAAGTCATCTTCTTCAGTTGGTGAATTAAAATTCATAAGTTGTAACTCGTTATATTGGTGTTCGAGTAATTCAAGTTGCTCGAGGCGATTTCGATCTTTATATTCGAGTTCTTCAATTCTTTTTTGAATTTTTTCATATTTAAAGAAAAGTTCTTGATATTTATGAAAATCATCTTCATCATATAACTCAATATACTTATCGAGATAATTAATTTGCTGCTCGGATTCAAGTAAATCATCATTTTTGTTTTGAGTATGAATTGTAAATACTTCACGCATAATTGCTTGAAGTTGACCGAGTGTTACCATTTGATTGTTAATTTTAACAATACTTTTTTTATTGTGCATGATCTCTCTTTTAACGATAAAAATCTCATCAATCGGTATATTATATTCTTCTAATAGATTGTTTAGCCTTTCAGTCTCAGGAAAGTCAAATACACCTTCTAACACTAACCCACTCGTATCGTAACGTATATCTTCCGTAGAAGCGCGTTTACCTGCTAAATAAGCGAGCGCATCAATTAGCATCGATTTTCCTGCTCCGGATTCACCAGATATAATCGTTAGATTATTATAAAAATCTAGCTCTACATTTTCTAAAACTGCAAAGTTATTGATGTTTAATCGGAGTAAAATTTTGGCCATCTCCTCTTAAATAAGATTGAAAATTTTATCTTTAACGGCGTCTCTCGCGTCATTACCTCTACAAATAAGTAAACATGTATCATCGCCACAAATTGTACCAACGACCTCTTCCCATTCTAACTGATCTAAAATAGCACCAATTGACTGAGCGTTACCCGGTAATGTTTTTAAGACAATTAAGTTATCGTGGTAATCGAGTTTCACAAAACTATCCATTAAATATCTGCCAAGCTTTTCTAGCGTTTGATATCTTCTATCCTCTGGCATGCTGTATATATAAGTGCCATCTGATTTAGGCACTTTAAATAATTGGAGTTCTTTAATATCTCTAGATACTGTTGCTTGAGTAACTTCAAAATTACTCTCTAATAGCTTTTCTACAAGTTCTTCTTGAGTTTCAATATCATGATTAGTAATAATTTCTCTAATTTTAATTTGCCTAACTACTTTATTAGACATGGATCTTCACCTCTATGCATAAGACAAATATTTATTCAATAATAGCATATAATTGTGCATATTGAAAAATTATTAGACATTAAAAAACTATCCTATAAAAGGATAGTTAAAATAAGGACTCGATTTGTTTATTTGTAACAGTTTGACGGCTTGAATTGTTTTTAATATATAGTAAAAACTCTTCATTACCTTTAGTTCCTGTAATTGGTGAATGAATCACATCAATTGTTGATAAATTTAAATCTGTACATGCACCGACTACACGTCTTATAACATTTTTCTTCGTTTCAACATTTTGAATAATGAGTGTATCTTCTTTTTCTTCAAGATAACTTTCAAATTGAGGTTTTATTAATGCAATGACTGTATATTCATGATTAAACAATTCTGTAATGTGATTTATAATCGGAACAATTGAAGTAAAGCTGACGTCTATCGTTAATACATCTGGCAACTGTTTAAAGTCACTGATTACTGTATCTTTGAAGTTTGTTTGTTCCATTACTGTCACTCTATCATCAACTCTAAGCTTATAATCAAGTTGATTTGTACCAACATCAACAGCATATACGTGAGTCGCACCGTGCTTTAATGAACAATCTGTAAAGCCTCCTGTAGAACTTCCAATATCTAGCACCGTCTTATTATTTAAATCAATTGAAAATTCTTGAATTGCTGCTTTTAATTTAATACCGCCACGAGATACGTACTCTTTTACATTTTTAAAACGTATCGATGCGTTTTCTGTTTTAATCATATCCGATGCTTTATAAATTGGTTCATTATTATTTAAAACTTTACCGGCCATTATAAGACGTCTGACGTCTTCAATTGTTCCTAGACTATAATGCTTAAATAAATATTCATCTGCTCGAATTTTAGTCATTGTTTTCAACCATATTCTGAATTGTTGTTACGACGTTTTCTACTGTGATTCCAGCTTCGATGAGTAGTTTATCAACACTACCTTGTTCGATATAGACGTCTGGAATTGCGATCGTTTTTACATTATTTGAAAAATTGGATTCTAACATATGACTCTGAATATATTGGCCAAGCCCGCCTGTTTCGATAACTTCTTCAACGACGAGTAGTGGTGTATTTAACTGACCATATTCGTTTAATAAATTAACGTCTACTGGTTTAATAAAGCGTGCATTGACTACCTCTAATTGAATGCCAACTTTATTTAAAATTTCTTTTGCTTCTAAAGCAACGTCTAACGTCGGTCCATAACTAATAATGACTGCATCTTTTTCTTTAGAAGCGTCTACGATTTCCCATTTACCTTTTACTATTGGTTGTCTTTCAGTTATTTCAAGACCTTTAACATTGCCTCTAGGGTACCTTAAAGCGATTGGGCCATCATAGTTTAATGCAAAATCAATCATCAATTTAGCTTCAATTTCATCTCTAGGCATCATAATTGTCATATTTGGTAAAGGCATTAAAAAGCTCACATCAAATATGCCGTGATGTGTTTCACCATCTGCACCGACTAATCCACTACGGTCAATACCAAAGAACACATTCAGATTCGGACGATCGACATCGTGAAGTACTTGATCATATCCACGTTGTAAAAATGTGGAGTAAATTGCTAAATAAGGCTTCATGCCTGCTGCTGCGAGTCCTGCGGACATTGTTACAGCGTGCTGCTCTGCAATACCAACGTCAAAAAATCTTTCTGGTAACTCATTTTGGAATTTAGTCAACTTAGATCCTACAGGCATTGCCGGTGTTAACGCGACTATTTTTTCATCCTTCAACGCATGCTCAAACACTTCATTAGAGACATACTCACTCCAAGACTGTGTGCCACTACTTCCGAGTGTTTCGCCTGTTTCTATTTTATATGGTCCTAATCCATGCCACTTACCAATGGCGTCAGTTTCTGCATGATAATATCCTTTACCTTTTTTAGTAATCACATGAATAATCACGGGACCATCATAATTATTTGTAGACTCTAATGCTTTTTGAAGCTCTTTAAAGTTATGTCCGTCAACGGGCCCAATATATTTAATGCCAAGTTCTTCAAAGAACACTCCATCTACGACGAGATATTTCAAACTGTCTTTTACTTTATCTGCTAAATCTCTTAACGATGGACCGACTGATGGAATTCTTTCTAAAAGCTCCTCAGCATCATATTTAAACTTATTGTAACTTGAGTTCGTACGGATTCTCCCGAACATATTGTGCATCGCACCAACGTTAGGTGCAATACTCATTTCATTATCGTTTAAAATAATCGTCATTTTTGATTTTTCAGATCCGATGTGGTTCAGCGCTTCTAAAGCCATACCACCAGTTAAAGCACCATCTCCTATAATCGGAACGATATTGTAATCTTCATTTCGAATATCCCTTGCCTTAGCCATCCCTAAAGCTGCTGATAATGAAGTCGATGAATGGCCTGCTTCCCATACATCATGTTCAGATTCATTCATTTTAGGGAATCCAGATAGTCCTTTATACTGTCGAAGTGTTTTAAAATCTTTAGTTCTTCCAGTTAATATTTTATGAATATATGCTTGATGTCCAACATCAAATAAAAATTTATCTTCAGGTGAATTATAAAATCGATGGAGTGCTAACGTTAGTTCTACCACGCCTAAGTTAGCTCCAATATGCCCACCTGTTTCAGCACATGATTCTATTAAAAAATCTCTTATTTTTTGTGCCAACTCTTCAAGCTCATCATCATTTTTCTCTTTTAAAAATGATGGATTTTCAATTTCTTCAAGTTTCATATAGCACCCACCTTATCTACTTGCTTATTATATCATTTAAAAATGACTAAAAAAATAGAAATGATATTCGGCCTTCCGAATATCATTTCGTTCTATTTACGACTATAGAAATAATATCTTCTAAATGTATAATATCAATATCATCTTTCAGTTTGTAGAGTAATTTTTTTGTTTCTGCTTCTTTTTCTTTTAATAAATCCATTGCTCCTTCAACACCAAATAATGATACATAAGTAGTCGTTTGATTTTTTTCATCAGTACCAACTGATTTTCCTAATTCTTCTTTTGTACCTTGAACATCTAGTAAATCATCTTTAATTTGGAATAATAAGCCAAGTTCACCTGAAAAATCATTTAAAGTATTAATAATATCATTGTTTGCGCCGGCAATCATTGCCGCAGCAACAACTGGGGCTTGTATTAATTTACCAGTTTTATAGCGATGTATACTTTCTAAAGTTTTATACTCAATTTCTTTATTAGCACTTAATATATCATTCATTTGTCCGCTAATCATTCCAAATTGCCCGGCAGCATTTGTAATTAGTTGAATTAGTTTTACTTTAATATCATTATTATAATCTGCATGACTAAGTAAATGAATACTTTCTGTGAGTAGATTATCGCCCGCGAGAATCGCTGTCGCTTCTCCATACACTTTATGGTTTGTTAGTTTTCCACGTCGATAGTCATCATCATCCATCGCGGGTAGGTCATCGTGAATTAAAGAATAAGTATGAATCATTTCTATTGTAGCAGCTGCTGGAATTCCAGATTCTAACGGAAAGTTTAAAGCTTTTAATGTTTTAAATAGCAATAATGGACGAATTTTTTTACCACCTGCTGAGATTGAATATAAAGAAGATTCTTTAACTTTACTAGAAACATCATTTTTATTTAAGTGATCTTTAATTAACAAATCCACTTGGTTTAAGTACTGTTGATAATCATTAATCATCGTTATTACCCTCTAATTCTTCAATTTCAAGTTGAGCATTTTTTAAAATCTCGTCACATTCTTTTGAGAGTTTAATACCTTCTTTATATAATGACAAAGATTCTTCTAATTGGACTTCATCACTGTCTAATTTTTGAATTATATCTTCAAGTTTTTTCATCTTTTCTTCAAAACTCAACGTTTGTTTAACTGATTCACTCATCATCAATCACCTCAGTCACTTTAGTCTTAATGCGTCCATCACTTACATGGATAGTTAAAGCGTCACCTTGCTTTACATCTTTAACACTTTTTAAAACATGGTCATCTAAGCTTGTAAATGAGTATCCTCTTTTTAAAATTTCAAGGGGATTTAAACGATTTAATACTTCAAGCTTATGTCTAACCTTTGATTTAGAATCTAAGAATATTAAATTCATTTCATTTGTGAGTGTTCTTTTAAAATCATTATTTGTATTTCTATATTCATGAATTTTATTTTTAGGAGTGAGTAGTTTTAACTCATAATTCAACTCGTTATATTTATTTTGATAGTTATTAAAATGAGTATTGTATAGTGCATTTAACTGATCTTTTTTATAAACTAGTTTTTGAATATGCTGATCGTACAATCTAGATGGCATTCTAAACTTATAATAGTTTTTATAACTCTCAAGTTGAGTTTCTTTTTGAATTAACTTATCTCTCATTAACTTTTTAAGTCGTAATTCATCTTCAGCTATTTTTTCAAGTAAATAATACTGATCAACCAATGCAAGTTCAATAGCTTGAGTCGGCGTTGTTGCACGCTTATCTGACACGTAATCAACAAGTGTTGTATCTGTTTCGTGGCCGATGGCTGTAATGGTAGGTGTTGTCATGTGAAACACTTTTTTAGCAACTTCTAACTCGTTGAATGTCCACAGATCTTCAATAGACCCTCCACCGCGTGCAAGTATAATAACGTCGGCTTGACTATTATCTGCGATTTCAAGATTTTTAATTACAGAGTCTATACTTTTTTGACCTTGCATTAACGTATTTAACACTTTTACTTTAGTCAGGGGAAATCTCTTAGTTACAGCATTAATCATATCTTTATAAGCCGCACTCGTTTTGGACGTTATTAGAATAACTTCCTTAGGAAATTTTGGTAATGCTTTTTTATATTCAAGTTTAAAATAACCTTTTTCTTCAAGCATTTTTTTATTTTTCTCTAATTTTTCGTATAGTTGGCCTTGGCCATCTAACTCAATATCATTTGCTGAAATTTGATAATAACCACCAGATTTAAATACAGTAATCGAACCTTCGATGATGACACCATCACCTTCTTCTGGTAATTTCTTTAATTTCCTCACTTTATTACTAAACATAATGCCACGAATTGTCGCATGTGTATCTTTAAGTGTAAAGTAAAAAATACCAGAACTATGTAACTTGCTATTAGATATTTCACCTTTAATAAAGACCCGTTCTAAATACGGGTCTCTTACAAATTTCTCTTCAATATACGATGATAAAGCACTCACTGTAAGTACTTGGTCTTTACTCATAGTATCACTCGTTTATAAAGTTTTTAAGTACACCGTTCACAAACTTATAACTATTTACGTCACTGTAGATTTTTGTAATTTTAACGGCTTCATTAACAATAATTTTTTTTGGTGTATTTGTAGATAGAAGTTCTGAAGCAGCAAGTCTTAACACATTTCTATCTACCTTACTAATTCGATCAAGTGTATAATTATTTAACTTTTCACTAATAATTTTATTAATTTCATTTTGATGTTCAATATAATAGTCAATAGTTTCTTTTATATAAGGCATCGCTACATATAAGTCAAAAAACTTTACGTTTTTTAAATCTACGATATCATTATCGATTTGAAATAAAATTTGGAATGCCTTAATTCTTTGTTCATGTCTGTTCATAAAAAACACCTATTATTTATTAATATTTACGATATGAACGTTAATTTCATCAATGACGTTAATATCTAACATAGTTGAGATTGATTGCTTAATATTTTCTTGAATATCCTCAGCAATTTTGTGTACATTTTTATCGTCTGAAAGATTTACAAAAGCAGAAATTTTTAAATATCCATCTTTTTCATCGACTCTTATACCTTTTCCACGATATTTTTTACCAAATTTTTCTATAGTTCCACTTGCAAAATTATTCTGTAATGAAGCAACACCTTTTGTTTCAAGCACAGAAATGCTTGAAATTACTTCGAGTACTTCTGTTGAAATTTTAATTTTACCTATAGTTTCATCATGTCCTAATACTTCCATCGTTGTCACCTCATTTATTCATTATATCATGTTGCTCAAGAAAATTAGTATTATAATTGTTGTTAATGAAATCTTCATTATTAATTATATTTTTGTGAAACGGGATCGTCGTATCAATACCTTCAATTATAAATTCGTTTAAGGCACGTCTTGCAACTTGTAATGCGTCCCTTCTATCTTCTCCAAAGACGATAAGTTTCGCAATCATCGAATCATAATAAGGCGGAATTGTATATCCTTGATAACTTGCAGTTTCAAGTCTCACACCAAAACCACCAGGTTCTATAAATTTTGTGATTTTGCCTGCGGATGGCAAAAAGTTTTTATAAGGATTTTCTGCGTTGATTCTAAATTCAAGTGAATGTCCTTTAAATTTAATGTCTTCTTGAGTAAATGGAATCTCTTCACGCATCGCAACTTTAAGTTGCATTTTAACTAAATCAACCCCAGTCACCATTTCTGTCACAGGGTGTTCGACTTGAATACGTGTATTCATTTCCATAAAGTAAAACTTTTTCTCATCAAGATCATAAATAAATTCAATCGTACCAGCGTTTACATAATTGATATGCTTTGCTGCACGTACTGCCGCATTACCCATATCTTCTCTGATTTCTTTACTTAAAATTGGACTATTTGCTTCTTCGACAAGTTTTTGCATTCTTCGTTGAATCGTACAATCTCTTTCACCTAAATGAACGACATTTCCGTGATAGTCACCGAGTACTTGTATCTCAATATGTCTAAAGTTCGTAATATACTTTTCGATATATAAGTCCTTATTACCAAAGGCACTTTCAGCTTCTTGTTCAGTTAATTTATAATTTTGAATGAGTTCTTCTTCGTTTCGTGCAACACGGATTCCTTTACCGCCACCACCATAACTCGCTTTTATAATAACTGGGTATCCAATATCTTTAGAAATTGATTTTGCGTCTTCAATACTTTTTACGACACCATCTGAACCTGGAACAGTTGGTACACCTGCTTGTTGCATCGTCTTTTTAGCGACGTCTTTAACCCCCATAAGTCCAATCGTCTTATAATGAGGACCAATGAAAATTAAATTACTCGCTTCACACATTTCTGCAAAATCCACATTTTCAGCTAAAAATCCATATCCAGGATGAATTGCATCACAATTAGTATTCTGTGCAATTGTAATAATACTAATCATATCTAAGTAGCTATCTTTAGATAGTTTAGGGCCAATACAATACGACTCAGTCGCCAGTTTCCGGTGTAAACTGTCTTTATCAGCCTCTGAGTAAACACTTACTGTCTCTATACCGAGTTCATGGCAAGCACGAATAATACGTACTGCAATTTCACCTCGGTTTGCGATAAGTACTTTTTTTATCATTTAACTCTAAACAATGGTTGGTTATACTCAACCATTTCTCCATCTTCAACTAAAATTTCTACAATTTCACCGGATACTTCTGCTTCAATTTCATTGAAGAGTTTCATTGCCTCTAAAATACAAACTATCGAGTCATTCTCTACTTTATCTCCAACTTGAATGTATGGATCTGCTTCTGGTGAAGGAGATTGATAAAAAGTACCAACCATCGGAGCTTTAATAGTCTTACCTTCTGGTACCTCAGTATTATTAATCGCTTCCTTTTCAACAGGAGTTACCTTCGTATTTGAAACAGGTTGAGCAACTTCGGTAGTTATTTGAGGTTCGCGTTTTAAGCTAATATCTATATCTTTGTCTTTATAAGACAACTCTGTAAGACTTGCCTTATCCATTTTTTCAATTAGCTGATCTATATATTCTAAATTCATTAACTTTTCTCCTAACGCTATCTTTATAATAACATTTTACTGAAGTGGTACGACCAATTCAATTAGTAACTAAAAAAAGCAGATAAAATTATCTGCTTTTAAAATTATGCTCTTGACACATATGCGCCTTCTTCAGTGTTTACAATTAAAACATCACCGTTGTTAACAAATAACGGTACTTGAATTGATAGTCCCGTTTCTAATTTTGCTTCTTTAGTTGCACCAGAAACCGTATCTCCTTTAATACTTGGTTCAGTTTCTACAACTTCTAATTCAACTGTCTTAGGTAATTCAACACCTAGCGTTTCACCTTCATATGTCATAATTGACACATTCATGTTTTCTTTTAAGTAATTAATTTCATCTTCTAATTGACTGCTTGGTATTGAGACTTGCTCGAAAGTGTTATTATCCATAAAGACATAATCGTCACCATCATTGTATAAGTACTGCATTTTGTTATTGTCGATATGAGCAGTCCCTACTTTTTCACCAGCTCTGAATGTTTTTTCTTGAATCGCACCTGTACGTAAGTTTCTTAATTTTGAACGCACAAATGCTGCCCCTTTACCTGGTTTAACGTGTTGGAAATCGATAACTCTCCAAATACCGTTATCCACTTCAACTGTAAGTCCTGTTTTAAAATCATTTACTGAAATCATTTTATTTCCCCCTAGTTATTAATAATAAAAAGCTCTTTACTGCTATGTGTTAATTTTTTAAGGCCTTCTTTTGTTACAATCGCGTCGTCTTCAATTCTTACGCCACCAAGATTCTCAACATAGATTCCTGGCTCGATTGTAATAATCATATTTTCTTCCAACACTGTATCGACTGTTTTTGCTAGTCCTGGCCCTTCATGTACCTCTAAACCAATTCCATGACCAAGTGAATGACCAAAATTTTCACCAAAGCCATTCTCAGTAATGATGTCTCTAGCAATTTTATCAGCTTCTTTACCAGTAAAGCCTGCTTGTATCGTTTCTAAAGATTTTAATTGACTTTCTAACACAATATTATACACGTTTCTTAACTCATCTGAAACATTACCTACACCAAATGTACGCGTAATATCAGATACGTAACCGTTATATGTCGCGCCAAAATCTAGAGTTACTAAATCTCCATCTTCAATGACTTTTTCTGAAGGTGTTGCGTGTGGTAACGCACCTCTATAACCACTTGCTACAATTGTGTCAAAACTTGGTCCTTCAGAGCCAAGTTGTGCCATTTTATATTCTAGTTCTGCTTTTACTTCTAGTTCTGTCATTCCTGCTTTTACAAAAGTTAATATATGTTCGTAAGCTTTATCGACAATTTCACATGCTTTTTGAATATGTGCAATTTCTTCTTCAGATTTAACCATTCTCATCTTTTCAAATTCGCCAGTTATTGCTTCAAGATCAAATTCACTTTCTAATTTGGAATAGTCATTATAATTTGTATATTCACCTTCAAAACCTAACTTTTTAATATCTTTTGATTTTAAAAATTCAATAATAAATGGAAGTAATCCTTTATTTTGTAATACAAATTCAAAATGTGGAGATTCTTCTCTTGCTTGAACGTTATATCTAAAGTCTGATATTAAATACTCAGCATCATTAGTAATAATAACCGCACCACTCGAACCAGTGAAATCTGATAAGTATCTTCTGTTAAACTCACTCATAACGAGTATAGCGTCAACATCATATTTTTTTAATAGAGATTTTGTATTGTCTAGTTTTTTCATATTGTGATTCACTCCTTACTTCGTAGTTTACAGTATTTTTTATAACATTTCATTTTCTTTTTCAAAATTAAAAAGAAATGATAAGATAATAAAGTATTGTGAGGGATTATGATGAAAAATTCACTGTTGCTTTTATCATTGACATTATTATTAGCTGCATGTTCGTCAGAGAATTTAGATGAAAAGTTCGAAGAAAAATCCAAAAGAGTAGAAGATCTTGAAGAAGAATTACATACTCTTGAAGTAGAAAATAAACAATTAAAAGACGACTTTGATAATATTGAAGAAGAAATTGCACGTATTAACCGAGATAAAAAGGACTCTAATATTGATGACTATCAAGGTGTCGTTAAAAAATATGCAAGATCGACTGAACAAGAGCTAGAAAGACTTACTTTAGAAATTAATAGCTATAAAAAAGATGAAAAAATTAGTGGCGGAAAAATTAGTGATATCGAAAGTAATATGACGGATATTATAAAAGAGTACAACGATGACGTAGATGAATTAAAGCTACAAGATACGCTCACACGCCAACATAATAAAATAGAAATATTCAATAGTAATCTACTTAAAGAGTTAAAATCATTAAAAGAAGCAATTGACGAAGATGACGATAAAAAAATAAAAGAGTCTATAAACAATATTAAAGACTTAAATAAATATTTATAGAGGTTGATTATTTGAAAAAAGGGTTATTTTACTTTGTATTAATCATCGCATTTATCGGATTAATTACTAACTTAGATAGTGTTTTTAATATGATTTTTAATATGGCATTATCACTTGTTATCATCGGGTTAATCTTATATGCGATATATTATTATTTCATATTATCTGAAGACGAAAGAAAATATAGACGTGCATTACGTAAAACGAAAAGAAAACGTAAGTTTAGAGAATAACTCTAAACTTACGTTTTTTATCTTTTAAAATTCCATTCATCTGACTTATAATTTTCTATAAGGATTTCTAGCTCTTCTTTATCTTTCTCTGTAAGTCTATACTCTGTCGTATGCATATTTAATCCAGTTTCAAATCCTTTTTTAAATGCGACATATAAATCATCTACAGTGAATTGTTTATCTGTTAAGTCATTAATAGCAACAGCCTTGGATTTAAATTCACTTTTCATTTTCTTTTTAAAACGATCATTTGTAAATTTAAACATGTCAAATAAATGGTCAATATCAACGTCTAATAGAATCGAGCCATGTTGCATAATGACTCCATTATTTCTCGTCTGTGCACTACCCGCAATTTTTCTACCCTCTACAACTAATTCATACCAACTTGCTGTATCGAAGCAAACACTCGATCTAATTTCAGATTTTTTTCTTTCTGGAATACTAAAATAAGCATCTAGTCCTAAGTTTTTAAATCCTTCTAGAAGACCAGTTGATAATACTTTGTAACTTTGAGTTACTGTTTGTGGCATGTTTTCATAGCTTTCAGGTAATACTAAACTGTATGTAAGCTCTTTTTCATGTAGGACGCCTCTACCACCGGTTTTTCTTCTGACAAGCTGATAACCGTAATCTTTCACTTTCTCAACATCTATTTCTCTATGTATTCTTTGAAAATATCCGATTGATAGTGTTGGTATTTCCCATTCATATAATCTTAAAACAGGAGGGATTTCATTTCTCTCGATTTTTTTCATAAGCAGTTCATCTAATGCCATATTATAATATGCATCATTTTTACCACTATTAATGTAAAGCCATTCTGTTGTCAATGTACTCTCTCCTAACTTAGACTTTTAAAAAATTTGTAAACACACTATAATATATATTGTAACTAAAAAGGAGAGATTTTGTGAGTACTACTACAATTATCTTATTAATTATTTTAGCAATATTAATAATTTTATTTATTGTTAACGCTGTGATTAGTGTACGAGGAGTAAATATTGTTGATGAGAACGAATTTAGCGAAAACTTAAGAAAAGTTCAACTTGTCGATTTACGAGAAAAAGAAGCATATAAGCACGGTCATATTTTAGGCGCTCGTAATATCCCTTTAAGTACTTTTAACAGTAGAGCAAAATCACTGCGTACGGATCAACCTGTACACTTATATGATCAAAATGGACGAACTGCATTAAGAGCAGCGAGAATTTTAAAAAAACTTGGTCATAAGGATATTTACGTATTAAAAAGCGGTATTTCTAAATGGACAGGTAAAATTAACAAAAAATAAATAAGAGCGATTCGAAATAAAATTCGAATCGCTCTTTTATTTATGAATTATTTTTTCTCATCAACGATGTCTTCTCTTTCAAAACGTAAAACTGGATGACGTGCTGCTTGAGTTTCGTCAAGACGTCCAATTACAGTATTATGAGGCGCTTCTAGAACTAAGTCTAAATCTTCTTTGATTTCTTTATCAATGTTTAATAGTGCATCAACAAAGCCATCTAAAGTTTCTTTAGATTCAGTTTCTGTAGGCTCAATCATAAGACCTTCTTCCACGTTAAGCGGGAAGTAAATTGTTGGTGGATGGTAGCCGTAGTCTAATAGACGTTTTGCAACATCTAACGTACGTGCACCTTCTTTTTTCTGGTTTACACCGCTAAGCACGAATTCGTGTTTACAGTGCTGACTGAATGGAAGGTGATATGCACCTTCAAGACGTCTCATAATATAGTTCGCGTTTAATACTGCGTCTTCAGATACTTTCTTCAAGCCTTCTGGTCCCATAGTCTTAATGTACGTGTAAGCACGTAAGTAGATACCAAAGTTACCAAAGTAAGGTTTAACACGTCCAACACTGTTTGGAATGTCGTTGTCTAGTTTATAAGTGTCTCCTTCTTTTTTAACATGTGGTTTTGGTAAGAACTCTGCTAAATCAGCTTTAACCCCGATAGGACCTGAACCTGGACCTCCACCACCGTGTGGACCAGTGAACGTTTTGTGTAAGTTTAAGTGAACAGCATCAAAGCCCATATCTCCAGGACGAACTTTAGCCATAATCGCGTTTAAGTTCGCTCCATCATAATATAATTTACCTCCAGCACCGTGGACAATATCTCTAATTTCTAAGATGTCTTTTTCAAATAATCCTAAAGTGTTAGGGTTAGTTAACATGATTGCTGCAGTCTTGTCACTTACAACACGTTTTAAGTCTTCAATATCAACAGTTCCGTTTTCGTTAGACTTAACAGTTACTGCTTTGAATCCAGCTACTGTAGCAGATGCTGGGTTTGTACCGTGTGCTGAGTCAGGTACAATTACTTCTGTTCTTTGGTGATCTCCGTTTGCTTCGTGGAATGCTTTAATCATAATTAATGCAGTCCATTCACCTTGAGCACCAGCAGCAGATTGTAATGAAATTTCATCCATACCCGTAATTTCTTTTAATGACTCTTGTAAACGGTACGTAATTTCAAGTGATCCTTGAATAGCTTTTTCATTTTGTAAGGGATGTGAAGTCGCAAACCCAGTTAAGCGAGCAACTTGCTCATTAATTTTAGGGTTGTACTTCATTGTACAAGAACCTAATGGATAGAATCCTGTATCGATACCCCAGTTTTTATTTGATAGTTCAGTGTAGTGACGAATTAAATCTAACTCACTGATTTCTGGTAATTCTGCTTTTTCTTTACGGATAAATTTATCATCTAATAAATTAGAAAGATCTTGTTTCTCGATTTCAAGTTTTGGTAGCGAGTATGCATAACGATCCTCGATACTTCTTTCGAAAATTAATGGACTTGATCCTTTTTTAGCCATTATAAGCACCTAACCTTTCAACAAACGCATCAATTTCATCTTTAGAACGTAGTTCAGTAACTGCGATAAGCATATGGTTTTTGAATTCATCAAAGTTTAGACCTAAGTCATAACCACCAATAAAGCCATCATCATATAGCTCATCGTTAATTTCAGTGACATCTTTGTTTAACTTAACGACAAATTCGTTAAAGTTCATGTCACCAAGAACTTCAAATCCAGCTGATTTAAATGCTTCTTTAGCATAGTGAGCGTTTTGAATATTGTTTTCAGCCATTTCAACAACACCGTACTTACCTAATGCACTCATCGCGATTGATGAAGCTAAAGCATTTAGTGCTTGGTTCGAACAAATGTTTGAAGTCGCTTTTTCACGACGGATATGTTGTTCACGTGCTTGTAATGTTAATACAAATCCACGATTACCATCATCATCTTGAGTTTGTCCTACAAGACGTCCAGGCATTCTTCTCATTAATTTTTTCGTTGCAGCAAAATATCCACAGTGTGGTCCGCCAAATTGTGCTGGAATACCGAATACTTGTGTATCACCAGTTACAATGTCTGCACCAAATTCTCCTGGAGGTGTTAATAATGAAATTGCGAGTGGATTTGAGTTAACAATGAATAACCCTTTGTGTTTATGAGCAATCTTTTCGATTGCTTCTAAATCTTCAATTGAACCAAAGAAGTTAGGATACTGAACCATTACTGCTGCAGTATCTTCATCTGCTAATTCTTCTAAATGTTTTAGATCAGTAGTCGTACCATCTACATCTGCAACAACTACTTCAATGTTTTGTGCATGAGTATATGTTTTAATAACTTCTAAAGTTTGTGGGTGTACTGCACCTGAAACAACTACTTTTTTCTTTCTAGTCGCTCCAGCAGCCATAGTCGCACCTTCAGCAAATGCAGTTGGACCATCGTACATTGATGAGTTTGCAATTGGTAAACCTGTTAACTCAGAAATTAACGTTTGGAATTCAAAAATTGCTTGTAATTCACCTTGTGAAACTTCTGGTTGATAAGGTGTATATGCAGTGTAAAACTCTGATCTAGAAATAAGAGAATCCACTACAGCTGGAATATAGTGATCATAAACTCCAGCACCTAAGAATGAAGAATGTGTTGCTGAAGTGATATTTTTGTTAGAAATTCTAGTAAGTTCTCTCATTAGAGAGTACTCATCTTTCGCAGGTTCTATATTTAAATCACCTTTGAACCTAACTTCTTCAGGGATATCAGAGAATAATTCACTAACATCTTTAATGCCAATGACGTCTAACATCTCTTGCTTGTCTTTTTCTGTTACCGGTAAATAACGATGACTCATATTTACACTCCTTAAAGTATTAATAATTTTTATTTAAAGTTTTTAACAAATTTAGCTGGAATTTCACGTTTACGAACTTTTACGATAAATTCTTTACCTTCTTCATAGAAATCCGTATCAACTAATGCAAAACCAATTGCTTTACCAGTTGATGGTGATTTTGTTCCACTCGTTACGTAACCGACTTTATTTCCGTCGTTATCGTAAACTTCGTAGTCAGTTCTCGGAATACCTTTACCAGTCATTTCAAATGCTGATAAACGGCGTGGTGCTCCATTTTCTTTTTGATCTTTTAAAATCTCTCCGCCGATGAATTTTTCTTTCTTCGCATTTACAGCAAAGCCAATTCTTGCTTCAATCGGTGTAATTTCTGGAGATAAGTCTTGTCCGTGAAGTGGTAAACCTGCTTCAAGTCTTAATGTGTCTCTTGCACCAAGCCCACATTCAGCTGCTCCGTCTTCTTTAAATACTTTCCATAATGGTTCTAATGAATCTGGTTTCATGTAAATCTCAAAACCATCTTCACCAGTGTATCCACTTTGAGAAAGTAACACAGTGTGCCCTGCAAGATCGATATCTTGTTTAGCATTGAACATTTTCATTTCAGAAATATCTTCATCTGTATGTTTTTGTACCATTTCACGTGAGTTAGGACCTTGAATAGCGATTACTGCATAATCATCAGATTCATCTGTAATTTCAACATCGAAACCTTCAATTCCTGTTAGCCATTCATAGTCAGTGTCCTTATTACCAGCGTTAGGAACTAAGAAGAATTCATTTTCATCTAACTTATAAATTAATAAGTCGTCAATAACTCCACCTTTTTCGTTGGCAATAGTTGTGTACTGTGCTCGGTTGACTTTTAATTTAGATACATCATTTGTTAATGCGTAGTTAAGAAAATCAACAGCTTCATTTCCAGTAACTCTTATTTCACCCATATGAGAAACATCAAAAATACCGACGTCTTCACGTACTGCTTTGTGCTCCTCAATAATGCTTGTAAATTGAACTGGCATTTCCCAACCACCAAAATCTACAAGTTTGGCACCAACTTCTTGATAATAATTATTAAGTGGTGTTTTCTTTAGTTCACTCATGTTATCCTCCCTTTATAAAAAAACAGGACACTTAAATAAATAAGTGCCCTGTTGAAATATCTTCAGGATTCGTCACAATGCCGTCCTTTTGCCTGAGAGATTCACCTTAAAGGCTTGCTCCTTCGGCGACGTTAATACGTTCTCTCCGACACTGTTCAACCGAAAATATCAAATTTGTTTAGTATTTCTGTATCCGAATTCATTATATATGCAAAAT
>DWXM01000089.1 GCA_019119225.1 Candidatus Nosocomiicoccus stercorigallinarum | reverse complement strand
TTTATTCAAATGGTACAAAGTGCAAGCCCAGTGAATTCTAAATTTTTACCAATTCCTGATTTAATTCCAGGATATCAGCATCCAGTCATTATGGCAGCTGGGACATTCATACAAGGTGCGTCACTCGAGTTATCTGCTGATGGACCAGTAAGAGAACCATATATTGCATTTATGCAAGGTGGATTAGTTTACGAGCACGTCAAATATGCGTTAGAAAAAGTGTTAGATGAATGGATAGAAAAAGGAATTATATAAGTTCCTAATTTAATAATGTTGTTTATAGAGGAAGGTAACATGGGTACATTAATAATATAGATAATGAACGATGTTACTCATAACTTATAAAGTAACACACATATTGAAAGGACATGATATTGTGTTAGTTAAATTACTAGAACCTCTGAACGTACCGGATGAAATGGTAGAAAAACTTGCAGCACCGATTAAAGAAAAAGGGCATGAGTTTGTCTATTACAACACGAAAACAACTGATAAAAATGAATTAATCAAACGCAGTAAAGATGCTGACGTCATTATGATTGCGAATAATCCATATCCTAAAGAAGCGATTGAACAAAATGAAAATTTAAAATATATTAACGTTGCATTCACTGGTGTTGACCACGTAGAGTTAGAAGAGGACGCGAAAGAAAAAGTGTTACTTAGTAATGCGTCAGGATATGCGAATACAGCAGTTGCTGAGCTAGCGGTTGGTTTAACTATAGACGTATTTAGAAAAATCACTGAAGGTGACAGTGATACGAGAAAAGCTGAAGATTTTTCAGGCGCTTTTCAAGGTAGACAAATTAAAGGGAAAACAGTTGGTTTTATCGGAACAGGTAAAATCGGGGTAGAGACTGCCGAATTATTTAAAGCATTTGGTGCAGACTTAATTGCGTATAACGGATCAAGTGAAAATGCACATGCATTAGTACTTGGTATGGAATATATGGACTTAGATGACATGCTTGAACAAGCGGACATCGTAACTTTACATGTTCCTGCAACAAAAGATACGCATCATTTACTCGGCGCTGAAGAATTTAAAAAAATGAAAGAAAGTGCAGTACTTATTAACTGTGCACGTGGCCCGGTCGTTGATAACGATGCGTTAGCAGATGCATTAAACAATGGTGAAATTGCGGGTGCAGGAATCGACGTATACGATATGGAACCACCAATTCCTGGAGATTATAAACTCCTAAATGCGAAAAACACAGTACTAACACCACACGTCGGATTCTTAACTGATGAAGCGATGAAGTTAAGAGCAGAAATTGCGTTTGATAATACAATTAAATATTTAGAAGGTAAACCTCAAAATTTAATAGATTAAATATTTTGTATGACAGATTATAAAGCTGAGATTTCTAATGTCTCAGCTTTTTTGTATTAATAAATATTAGAACTATATTAATTGTCAGATATTTCTAAAAATATAAGTATAATATTATATAATTATTAATATAAGAAGGAGTGATTATTTATGGATATTCGTACAACATTTCAACAGCTAGATGAAAAATTTTCACGCTTTGGTGGATTAGAACCGCGTGGGATTACGCGTTTATTATATACTTCGGAGTGGAGGGCAGCTATTAATGCTCTTGTCGAAGAATTTGAAAACAATGATTTAGAAGTGATTAAAGATTCAGTTGGTAACGTTTCAGGTAGATTAGTTGGAGAGAATAGTAATGAAACAATTCTAACTGGATCTCACATTGATACTGTCGTACAAGGTGGACATCTAGATGGACAATACGGAATTCTAGCTAGCCTCACTGCGTTACTTTACTTAAAAGAAAATTACGGACAACCTAAGAAAAATATAGAGGTACTTGCACTCGCAGAGGAAGAAGGCAGTCGATTTCCAATCGCATTTTGGGGAAGTAAAAACTTCTTTAATATACAAGATAATGAGATTATAAAAGAACTGACAGATTCTGAAGGTGTTAATTTTGTCGATGCGATGAGAGAATCAGGATTTGACTTTAGGGAAGACGATAAGGTACGAGATGATATTAAAGCATGGCTTGAAATTCATATTGAGCAAGGACAAATTCTTGAAAAAGAACAAAAACAAATTGGTGTTGTTACAGGTATCGTTGGATTTAAACGTTACTCTGTTCAATTAAAAGGTGAAGCAAATCATGCAGGAACAACACCGATGGGGTATAGAAAAGATACAGTTGTTGCATTTAGCGAAATTGTACAAAAATTAGATAAGAAAGCTAAAGAGATTGGCGATCCATTAGTTATTACATTTGGTAAGGTAAAACTTATTCCTAATGTAACTAATGTTGTACCTGGTGAAATTGAGTTTAGTATAGATACGCGTCATATAGATGAAGCGGAATTAAATGATTTTAGTAAAACTATCGAAAATACAATCAATGAAATTGCGATACAAAATGAATTAGAAGCGACTATCACACTACACTTAGATGAGAAGCCAACACTGATGAATGAAGATATCATTAAAACGATTGAAGAATCATCTAAAAAAGTTACTTCAAATAACTATAAGCGTATGGTTTCAGGTGCAGGACATGATACACAAATATTTTCACAGTTCGTTCCTTCAGGTATGTTATTCGTACCTTCAATTGGAGGTATATCACATAACGTCGAAGAAGAAACTGATATAGAGGATTTGGTTAAAGGAATTGAAGTTCTAGCAGAAACACTATATAAATTAGCTTATTAATATAGAAAAATTTTAAATAAAAACGACAAATAATTTACCATTAAATATCATGTTTTTTTAAGAAATATAAATTTATTATTTATTCGAAAAGTCACTTTTGATAGAATAGAAATGCTGTATAAATTAATCTTGCGACAATGTGAGTGACAATATGGCATCAATTTAATATTTAATCAGGAGTGGTATGAATGAGTCAAAAAGTAGTTTTAGCATTAGGTGGTAATGCAATTTTACAGCCAAAACAAGAGCCAACTTACGAAAACCAGTACGAAAACGTGTATAGTGCAGCGACGAGTATGATAGACATCGTTAAAGCAGGACACGAAATCATCGTCACACACGGTAATGGACCTCAAGTTGGTCTTATTATTGCTCAAAATGAAGCAGCTAAAGATGACATTAAACCGATGCCAGTATTTGTAAGTAGTGCTGAATCACAAGGTATGATTGGGTTCATGTTAGAACAAGCACTAAAAAATAAGCTAAAAGAAGCAAATATCGACAAAAATGTCGTATCATTACTCACTATGACTGAAGTCGATAAAGACGATCAAGCATTTCAAAATCCGACAAAACCAATTGGTGTGTTCTTCACTGAAGAAGAAGCTAAAAAAATGGAAAAAGAGAATGGATTTGTAATGGCTGAAGATGCTGGACGAGGATATCGACGTGTTGTTCCATCTCCAGAGCCAAAAAAGATTCACGGTGTCGAAGAAATTAAAACACTCTCTGAAGAATCAATCGTTATTTCTTCAGGCGGTGGTGGTATTCCAATTTGGCGTGACGAAGACGGTGTGATTCATGGTGTTGACGCAGTAATCGATAAAGACCGCTCTGCACTTAAACTTGCACAACAAAGTGACGCTGATACGTTAATGGTATTAACAGATGTATCGAACGTATTTATAAACTATGGAAAAGAAAATGAAATTAAACTTGAGAATGTAACCGTTGAAGAAATGGAACAATACATTGAAGACGGACATTTCGCAGCAGGTTCAATGCTTCCTAAAGTTGAGTCAGCAATTGGATTTGCAAAATCTGGTGAAAATAAACAAGCGATTATTTGTTCATTATCTGATGCAGTTCAAGCATTAGCTGGTGAAGCAGGTACGCATATAAAGTTATAATATATGACACAGCCGTTTTAGGCTGTGTTTTTGTAGTTAAAGGAGTATACAATTGAGTGGTAAATTATATGAGTTAAAAGATCATTGGATGTTAATCATTGCTTTAATGCTTGTTGCTTCCATTTTACGTGCGCCGATTACGTCTGTCGGACCAGTAGTTGATCAAATTAGAGATGCATTAAATATTTCAAATACAGTCGCGGGATTACTGACAACGATTCCCTTACTAATATTTGGTGTTGTGTCTCCATACATACCAAGACTTGTTCGAAAGTTTTCAATCAATCACGTCATATTTTATTCTTTAATTATTATATTATGTGGACTCGTCATTCGTAATCTATCGAGTGTAGAATGGTTTATATTAGGAACAATTATTATTGGGTTAGGAATTGCGGTCGGTAACGTCACAATTCCAAGTTACGTGAAGCTTCGATTTCCTCTTCATATAGGTCTAGTCACTGGATTATATGGTGCAGTTATGAATGCTATGGCGGGTGTTGGTGGTGGTTTATCAGTACCACTATCTGAAACAAGTGATTATGGTTATAAACTATCATTATCTATTTGGATAATCTTAACAGTTATTGCTATTTTATTTTGGATCAAACAATTAAAAACTCAGAAATATGAAGCACAATATATTGATGAAGGTGCAGTTACACTGACAATTAAAGATTTACTTAAATCGAGAATCGCATGGGGTGTCGCACTTAGTTTTGGTTTACAATCTATGATTTTTTATAGTGTCGTTGCGTGGATACCGACAATTTTAGTATCTCAAGGATTAACATTTAAAACAGCTGGATATTACTTTATGTTTGCGCAGTTCATACAAGTTCCGATTGCGTTTATATATCCGCAATTTGTTGAAAGTGTGAAAAATAAAAGAATTCCTGTAGTTATTATATTTGTTGCTTTTGTCACAGGATTTAGTTTAATGTTTATTGAAAATAAAATGGTACTACTATTTGCAATGCTAATCATGGGTGTCGGCGTCGGTGCTGCATTTTCAACATGTATGGTCTTTTTCTCTTTAAAAGCAAACACATATGACGGTAGTATGATGCTGTCTGGATTCTCACAATCCATTGGATACGTGATTGCGGCAAGTGGACCACTTATTATGGGAGTTATTCAAGACTACATTCAAAATGAAATCATTAACATTTATATTTTTATTGCATTAAGTATAATGGTATTTATAACATTAATGATTGCAGCTGAAGATAAAACTGTCGAAGAAACGATTCAATAAAGAGGTAGATAGTATGTATAGCTACACATATTTAAATAATAGTGAAGTGTTTTATGAAAAGCATTCACCAGTAAACTATGAATTTAAAGAAAAATTATTTAACGTACCTTTAGGTCGTAAATTTAATTTTAATAATGCTTTTGATATTTTTAAAAATCAACGTACACCGTTTTCTCAAAGTTATTTTGGTCATCAATTTGGAAACCCAGTCATTCTAGGTGACGGTAGACAAATTATTTTAGGTGAAACATTATTAGACAATTTTTACGTTGATATTGCTGTGAAAGGAAGTGGACCAACAAAATATTCACGTGGCGGTGATGGTTTATTACCGTTAGA